>JBNMPW010000006.1:0-51515 GCA_051277205.1 Oceanicoccus sp.
TGCAACACCGCTATCTACCAGCAACTTAGCGAGGTAGTTAGACTGCATATCCAGAGTTTTATAGCTAAGGCCAATGCCATTAGAAAAACGAGCAGCAATAGCTTCAGGCGTTTTAAGCGCCTGATCGCTAACTAGCGAAGGCAGCGGTGTAGTGGGTATATCTTTGAGAGTAGTATTAATACCTTGATTGATCTCATCATCAGTTTTAGACGTCAAATGCACAGAATATACCGACGCTTCCGGCGTCGCGATCAACCCGCCGATTAGAGTCTCATAATTTTCTATTAAACGCCCAATAGTTGAAGGCTGATAGATATCCGTATTATACCAAACTACCCCTTGCAGCTGATCACCCTTTTCCCATAGCCAAAGATGCAAATCATACATCGCACCGCCGGTATGAATATCTACCATCGAACACTGTAAACCATTTAATGCGATAGTGGCAGGAGGCTCTTGAAAAACAAAACCTACTTGAAATAACGGATTATAGCTAAGATCGCGCTGTTCAACACACTCTTTAACTATTGTTTCAAAAGGGATATGCTGGTTTTCATAGGCAAACAATAATGTTTTCTTAACAGCGGCAATACACTCGGAAAAAGTCATTTCTTCGCCAATCTGAGTAGCCAAAGGAAGTGTATTGATAAAACAGCCTACAACCTCTTCCAGCCCCTCGCCTTCCTGACGATTTGAAAACGGGGTGCCCACGATAATATCTTTCTGCCCGCTATAACGAGCCAAAAGTACATTAAATGCAGAAAGCAGCATTTGGTAGAGAGATGAGTTATTTGCTCGGCTAAAACCCTTAATGAGCGAAGACGACTTTTCAGAAAAACTAAAACGTAATTCGGCACCGTTACCACTGGGGAAAGGCGGCCGTGGCTTATCATTAGGCAAAGATAATACTCCGGAAAAACCATCAAAATTACGCTTCCATGCGGCTATCGATTGGTTAAGATCCCCGGCGTTTTCTTTACTCCAGATTACATAGTCAGCATACTGAAGTTCTGACTCCACTAAATTGGGGGTATTACCTTGACTATATACGCTATACAGCGCTGAAAACTCTTCAGAAAGCTTAAGAATGGCACTGTGATCAACGGCAATATGGTGCACCACCATATAAAAAATAAAACAACTATCAGACTCCTGTAGTAAACCAGCACGTATGACTTCGCCACCCGGTAAATTAAAATAGCCTTGCACTTCACCTAATAAAAAATCATTTAATGCATCCTCTCCCTCATCAATAAATGATTTCTCTTGAAAGTTAACGGTGCCACTTTTATGCACATGCTGCATAAGTTGGCCACCGACCTCTGCATAGTGCGTGCGTAAAATCTCATGACGAACAACCAGTTCTTCAATAGCTTGTTTTACTGCGGTACCGTTGACACTACCCTCAATACGTACAACCATAGGTATATTGTATGATGGGTTATCCGGCATCATCTGATTCAACACCCAAAGCGCCCCCTGTGTTGGAGACACTGGAAATTCATAAATATCGTCCGAGAGATTTTCACTGGTCATTTCTTTACTCATTTATAACTTTATTATGTATTACTTATTTAACGACGATATTCACTGCGAGAAACACGACTTATCTTTTTAGGTTTAGCACTGTCTCCTCTACCCTTGGATTCAACAGCCAGCTGCGCCCACTTTTCTACAGTTGGATCATCAAAAAGACTACTAATCTGCAAATGAACCGATAGCGCCTTGTTGGTTTTACCAACCAATTTAATGAGCAACAGTGAATGACCACCTAACTCGAAGAAATTATCTTTGACACCAATGCTGCCAACACCCAGACCTGCACCCCATAATTCGGCAATGGTTATTTGCTCGAGGGTTTCTGGGGCTACAAAGTCTTCATCTAGGTCGGGGCGTTCTGCCGACTCGTCACTATCTTCACCGCCAACAGTTGCAACTTTAAAGGATTCACTTAATACGGCATCAAAATGATAAGGAGAAACGACAACATTACTTACCTCAGGATGAGACAGTATACGAGCGACAACCTTGTCCCCTTCCTCAGGCTTAATAGCATTCTCTAAATTGACGGCCAGTTCACGCTCATTATCTGAGCCATCATCAAGGCTGCCGTGCTCCATACGTTTAACGAGAAAGTCCTTAATATCTAATAATAAATCACCCGCTTCGGAATAAATTTTCACATCAAATTTAGCCGAAGTAGCATCAGATATTTTTTGCAATTTAACGTGGCTAAAAATATTTTTCCTCAGACCGCCAAAGATACTAATGCGTCCATAGGATTGCGGCACCAAGAACTCACTGCTGTGATCGACATTGGGGACTAATTTATGCCCAGCAGCAGTAGCAAAATCCAACATACCTGGATGCAGAGGCATAGCCTGTAAACCGTCGAGATATTCATCCGGTAAGCTTAGCTCGGCTAAGGATTCCCCCTCACCAAAACCAATGGATTGTAAGCAGCCCCAATGTGGTCCAAAATCCATATGCTCATGCTCAACCGCCCCATTAATCTGCTCAACGGTATTACTGCAACGGGCACGAATATCGGCCAGAGGTTCTATAGCTGGCAAATCGATTTTTTTGATGGCAATACTGGCTTCTACATGCATAGTCTGCCAATCAGCATTGCTAGCTTGCTCTGGTGTCGCCGCTGTTTGAAATGAAAGCCGCACGCCATCGCCAGCATCATCAAACTGTATTCCCAGCACCGCTTGCCCACCCGCCGCAAGCAGCAGCGGTGACATAAAAAAGACATTCTGGAGCTCAACTATTGAGCCTTCACTTGGCTGGTATTTTGCCAAGGCTGCCTGATACATATACTGCAAATAACCAGTGCCAGGCATAACGGCCACACCTGCTTTGGTTCGATGATCATCCAGCACCCAGTCATCCTCACGGACGGGACAGAGATAGTTATTGCCCTCAATTCTTGGCTCGAAAGCAGCAAATCCTGCGCCTAGCTGCCGTACCCCGGAAGCCGTCTCAGCAGCCATACCAATACTCTGCCAGGCAGACCAACCGATGCTGCAAATTGGTAAACCGGTTTGCTGGCGCCGAGACTGTGCAAATGCATCCAGATAAGCGTTTGCTGCAGCATAGTCAACCTGCCCAACCGAACCCAGCATGGCACTGATGGAAGAATAAAGCAGAATAAAGTCCAGCGGCTGTTCCGCTAAACTATTTTCCAAACACAACAGGCCTGTTACTTTGGGATCGATAACCGCTCTAGCACTCTCAGCGGTTTTCATTGGAATAAGCTGGTCATTAATAATACCGGCCGTATGCAAAACTCCTTTTACCGGCCCCTGAGTAGCAACCACTTGCTTAATAGCCTGATCAACTGCCTGTTGATCACAGATATTGACTTTGATCACAACTACATTTGCACCCAGCTCCCTTAAGCCTTGTATAGCCCGTATACGTCTTCCAATACGACTATTACGCCCTGACTTTTGCTGCCACAGGTTTTCATCAGGTAAACCGGACCGGGATAAAAGCGCCAGCTTTATTCCAGGGTTTTGCTTTGCCAAACTGTGTGCAACCTGCAAACCCAAACTTCCAAGACCACCAGTAACTACAAAACTACCCGATAAATCCAGAACTGCTGGGCTATCACTTAATACGGTTGGTCGATATTCGATCTCATAACGCTGACCTGCTCGAATACAGATTGTATTCACCGAATTATCAACCGCCTGAATGGCCAACTCTTGGTTTAGTAGTGCATACTGCTGCTGCAAAAGGCGACCATCGCATAGATCGATATCTATAAATGCTAAGGAACAACCGTCGAGCTCATTAGATATAACCGGCGCCATGCCAGCCATCATACTGTGTTCTGGCTTAGTTAGCGGCTCACCACCCACTGACTGAGACCCGCTACTCAGCAGTAACAGACGACATTGCTCAACACCCTGATCAGATAAAGCTTGGGCAAGGGCTAGTAAACTTTGGAAGCCCTCGTATTGATCAGCCAATGTCCAAGCGTGCACAATAGTGACAGGGTCATCACCGACACAGTCAGACAAAAGCTGCTTATAATCATCCGTTGAATTGGGCCGAAGGACATAACCTTCTTCCGTTTTAGCGAAGGTATCACCGGCTGAAACTGCCATCACGGTTGCGCCAGCAGCACTTATCGATTGACGCCAACCTTCATAAAACCCCCGACTCTGTGCGCCTAAAACAATAACTCTGGAGGGCATGTCTGCAACTGACGGTGAAGCACTAACACGCCAGCTTGGCTGATAAAACCAACGGTCCAGCGGTTGCCGCTCTGAAGACCTATCGTCAACTAGCTTGCCAGGAGTAACCCATAATTTTTGGTGATCAAACGCGTAGGTGGGCATAGATACCAAATGCCGTTCCTGGCCCGCATACAATGCATCAACGGCCTCTTTGGCACCACAGGCCCACAATCGTCCCAAGGCCGACTGCATAAACGCCTGATCATTGCGAAGCTGTTTAGGGTGCCGCATGCTGCTGACAATACCGTAAAAACTTTTCGACTCATCATGTAGACGAGCCAGTGAACTCAAGGTATTACCCGAACCTATTTCCAGCAAAACTGCACCGGGTAAATCAGCGGCTATTTTAGCAAGGCCGTCGGCAAAGCGTACCGTATTACGTAAATGCCGAACCCAGTAGTCAGGTGTAATCACGTCGTCAGACAACCAATCACCACTAAGGTTTGACACCACTTTACGGGTTGGTGCATGAAAACTAATGCCCTGCATAAATTGTAAAAACTCTGGCAGGATAGGCTCCAGCATTGCCGAGTGTGCCGCCACAGAAATATGCATGCGCTGGAAATCCATACTCTTTTCTTCAAGTACTGTTTCAAATACGGCAATGGCATCATTATTACCGGAGACCACACAGAGCTCGCCGGCATTGACGGCGGCAATAGATAAGCCTTCACTCATTAACGGCGACAGCTCTGCTGGCGAAGACATAACACTCAACATAGAGCCCGAAGGCAGTTTTTCAAACAGTTCAGCCCGCTTGCAAACAATGGCAATGGCATCCTGCAAAGAAAAAACACCTGACAAACAGGCGGCGGTATATTCACCCATACTATGCCCAATACAAGCATCAGGGCTAACGCCCCACTCTTGCCACAATGTCGCTTGTGCGTACTGGGTAGCAAATAAGGCCGGTAAGGCATAAACAGGACTTTGTAATTTTTGTTTCGCCTGCTCTTCAAGCTCCGGGGAAGGGAACAATACCTCGGTGAAGTCGCTTAAGCCGTTGGTAGAGATAATAAGCTCAAGGCATTGGTCCAGCGTTTTTTTGTAGACCGGCTCAGACTGATAGAGGTCATGCCCCATATTCGGGTATTGGGCACCACCACCGGCAAACATGAATACTATCTGGGGCTTACTCTTTGCATATCGATGCCGGTAGACAACTTCAGATTCAGCTTTTTCAAGAGCCAGAGCTAACTCTGCGGTGGAGCCTCCACTAACGCAACAGCGGTATTCAAAACTCTCCCTGCCAACAGCAGAGGAGTAGGCAATATCTGCCAGGTTTTCATCGGTATGAGGCAACCACTTTGCATACTTGGTAATTACGCTATCAAGTGATTTTTTAGTCTTCGCAGATAGCAACAATAACTGCTGTTCCCGACCAGCAACACTCTCAATTGCCGGTTCTGCCTCTTCAAGAATCATATGCGCATTAGTACCACCGACACCAAGAGCACTAATTCCTGCCCGACGAGGGCCGCTAGGGTTCCACTCCCTTAACTTGGCATTAACAAAAAACGGAGAGCCGGCAAAGTTGATTGACTCATTCGGGTTTTCATAGTGCAGCGTTGGCGCTAACATTTTATGTTTTAGCGACAGCACTACTTTAATAAAACTGGCAACCCCTGCGGCAGTATCAAGGTGGCCAATATTTGATTTAACAGAACCTATAGCACATTTATGATCACTGCCCTGCTCGCCACCGTAGGCTTCGGCCAAAGCAGCAACCTCAATGGGGTCACCTAACTGAGTGCCGGTACCATGACATTCAATATAGGAAACCGATTCAGGAGCAATATCCCCTATATCAAGTGCTTCTTTTATAGCCGCAGCTTGACCTTCTACGCTAGGGGCGAGATAGCTAACTTTTTCAGCGCCATCATTATTGATCGCAGAGCTTTTAATGACTGCCTGAATTTGGTCGCCATCAGCCATTGCATCCGCAAGACGTTTTAGCACTACAACGCCGACACCACTACCAAAGACAGTTCCCTTGGAAGCGGCGTCGAAGGGTCGACAATGTCCATCAGGGGACAGTATTTCATTCTCTTTATAGAGATAACCCTGACGGTGGGGCAGATTGATAGTAACACCACCCGCCAATGCCATATCACACTCACCACTCAGCAAGCTTTGAGCAGCGGAGTGAACTGCTACTAATGACGTTGAGCAGGCAGTTTGTATATTTACGCTGGGCCCTTTCAAATCCAAAGCATAGGAGAGCCGGGTAGTTAAAAAATCTTTGTCGTTACCAGTATGACGCAATAAAAAATCGCCCACCTCATCGGCAAGCTTTGGGTTAGTTCGCAAATTATAAGGCATATAAACGTTATGCCCTGAACCAGCAAAAACACCCACAGCCCCATCAAACTTGTCAGTGACTTGGCAACCATCTTCAAGAGCCTCCCAGGCACACTCGAGAAAATGGCGATGCTGGGGATCCATAATTCGCCCCTCCATTGGACTCAAGCCAAAGAAAGCGGGGTCGAAATATTCCATCTGATCGAGAAACATCCCAGATTTTACATAATTCGGGTTCTCCAAATCAGATTTTCTAACACCCTCAGCGGACAATGCCTCATCGGTCAGCTCAGTTAAGGCTTCAACCCCGCGCTGCAACAGCCCCCAAAATTCCTCAGGATTATTTGCACCGGGAAAACGACACGCCATACCAACGACCGCGATGTCATTACTATTACCAAAATCATCCACCTCTTTATTCATGCTGTTAATTTACCGTATATTTAAATATCAATTAACGTCGTCGACGCCGACCCATTGAAGCCTTTCGCCTTGCTGCCCGAGCTTGCCCGACCTCTTTAGCGGAATTATCTGCATCCTCACCAGAAATAAATTTCGCCAAAGACGCGACGGTGGTGTATCTAAATAAATCCGTCATCTGCATTGGTTTATCGGTTTTTTCCTGTAATTCCTTTAGCACCTGAACCACCAATAAAGAATGACCACCAATATCAAAAAAGTTATCGCCAGTGCCCACCTTAGATATGCCAAGAGCACGCCCCCAAATCTCTGCAATCATTTGCTCTCCATCATTATTCGGCGGTGCGTAACCTTCTCCACCCGCGGCGATTTGCAGTGCAGGCTTTGGTAATGCATTACGCTCAATTTTGCCATTAGGGGTCAGCGGTAATACCGACATTTCAACAAAAATGGAGGGCACCATAAATTCTGGCAACTCCTGATGCAAGGTCTCTTTTAAAAGCTCGGCATTCATATTCCCCATACCATCTGGATGGCGGATATAAGCAACCAGACGCTGGTCTCCAGGGGTATCTTCACGCAACACGACAGCAGCTTCTCTGACATCGGCATGATTTCTTAACAATGCCTCTATCTCACCTAACTCAACACGATAGCCGCGAATTTTTACCTGATGGTCAATTCTACCTAAACACTCCAGAGTGCCGTCACTTCGCCACCGCGCCAAATCACCCGTTCGATACATACGACCACCTCCATGCGGGTTGACCGTATCAACAAGAAAACTATCTGCTGTTAAATCTTCACGGTTGTGGTACCCACGCACTACACCCTGACCACCAATTACTAACTCACCGGCAATACCTATGGGTAATAACTGTTGCTGCTCATCCAAAATATAAGCCCTCTGATTAACTAGCGGCTTACCTATACTGACAGATTTTTTTGTATCGGCCGCGCAAACCTCTGCGTTACTCGACCAGATTGTAGTTTCAGTGGGGCCATACATATTACCGACACGCCCCTCAGCCAGAGACAGCAATTCTGCTGCCAGCCCAGGTGGAAACGCTTCACCCCCGACCATAATCTGCTTCAGCTTTGCGAGACCAGTCCGGGAGCGTTTATCATTAGCCAACATAGTCGCCATGGATGGCGTACACTGGAAATGAGTAATATCATGCTGCTCAAACAAGTCGGGAATACTATAATCACTGGCCGGAGTAGATATCGCCATAACAGCTTTACTGGCCGCTAACAACTCCGCCAATTTAGGTAATTGTGCCAGCACAGATTCAGTATCAATTCCGTAATCTATGAGGCAAGCAATTTCGTCAATGTCAGCCCCTTTAACTTTATCGACCATTTCCATACAGCTTTCTACCGTGCCGAATAGACCACTGGTGTGGTAGTAGCGCTGAAAGGAAAAATCTAGCAGTGCATCCATATCCTCATCAGAAATATTTTCAAAGAACTCATCAAGGGTCTTGCCCTGTTCAGTAGACATTTTCTTGAAGGTTGGAAATTGCCAAGCTGCGGATTTCACCAAAAACATAGCGCTTTTCAAATAGCGCTTCATGGGTTCACGAACCACATTTTCTACTGAGTCAAGGTCATCACCGACAAAGGTATGCAGCATTAACGTCACTTTACCTTCACCCGCGTGACCGGCAGCCTTCCATGCAGACCTATAAGCCTGTATTTTTTCAGCAACCTCTTCAAGCGTCTGGCCTAATAAATGCGTTAGTAAATTGGCTCCTATTTCTGCAGCCTTAGTAAACGAATCTACATTACCCGCGGTAGTAATCCATAAAGGCAAATCTTTTTGTACCGGGCGAGGCAACGTTCTTACCTTGACATCATCGCCCTTAGGACCGGGAAAAGCTAAGGTTTCACCACGCCATAGTTGACGTACAGTTTCTGCCGTTTCAAACATAATGCCTTTAGCATTGGCAAAATTATCCGGCATGATGGCAAAATCGGGTGGCGCCCAACCAGAAGCAAACGCAATAGCCACACGGCCATTGGAAAGATTATCAACCATCGCCCACTCCTCAGCAATCCGAATTGGGCTATGCAGTGGTGCAACACAACTACCGGCGCGCAATTCGACATTTTCTGTAATGGTTGCGAGGGCCGCACTGGTAATTGAGGGGTTTGGGAAAATACCACCAAAAGCATCAAAGTGACGCTCCGGTGTCCACACAGCATTAAAACCATTGGTATCGGCAAATTTTGCGCTTTCAATAAGTAGCCGGTAAATGTTGTCGTCATATTCTTCTTCGTCTTCAGCGACATTCCAAAAGAATAAATTAAAATCCAGATTTTTTTCAGGGTGCTGACTGACGAAGTTACCGGGCGTTTTTTGGCGCCGCTCATCGGCGTACAAAATCACAGTAAAGCCACGGCACAGTGTCCAAAAGATTTCAAGCACGGAAATATCAAATGAAATACTGGTTACTGCTAGCCAAACCCCGGGAGCAGGGTCAATCCTCTCATCCATACCGGCGAAAAAATTCACTACATTATGATGCTCAACCATAACACCCTTGGGTTTGCCGGTAGAGCCAGAAGTATAAATAACATAGGCGAGATTATGACCGGCAACAGTTACATCAGGATTGCTTATAGCCAAACCATCAAGCGAACCCCGCACGTCTTCTAATAGAATTTTTTCACAGTCGGCACTGGCTACCAGACTGCCGTGCTCTCTGTTTAGCAATACGGAAAATAGCCCCGCATCATCGATCATGTACTGTATGCGATCAGCGGGATAAACCGGATCTAAAGGCACATAGCAACAGCCGGCTTTCAACGTTGCCATCAGCGCCACAACCATATCAGCTGAGCGGTTAAGCAAAATACCTATACGGCTTTCGCTGCTCACGCCCCGTTGTAAAAAATAATGCGCCAATTGATTGGCCCGATGGTTTAGCTGAGCATAGCTCAACTTTACATCTTCAAAAACACAGGCTTCCAGATCAGGAGTTAGTAGGGCCTGCCGTTCAAATAACTGATGAATACAAAGCTTATCTTCATCCAACACCAGCGCAGTATTATTCCATTCGCCTATCGTCGTGCGCTCTGCATCGGCAACCACGGAGTATGATGCAACAGCAAGGGATCGATCTTTTGCAATTTCACTGATTAAAACTTCATAAGCTGAAATCAAACGGCTAATGGATGAAGCATCTATACTTGCACCCGACGCGATGACCAAAGCATTGGCAGCAGGTGAAAACTGCACATGCATTTCACCCGCAGCCAAACTAACCGTCTGATCGTGTAAAACATCAACATAATTAAGCTGAATAGCTGCATTAACAACTGACCAGCCCAACTCAGGTGAACGCGCGCCCAAATCCAATGAATAGCTACCGCGCTCATAAAGTTGCTGCCTCTCAATAGCAACGGCAGCACTAAAATTGTCGAAATCAACATCGTTATCAATGGCCACCGAAAAGGGTAAAACCGGCGCAAAGTAGTTAGGTGGGATTTCGTCGGAGATGTTAGCCTGCAATTTAACGCCTACATTTTGCTTTAAACCCAAACGTCCCAACAGTAGAATAAATGCAGCAGCAAGATCATCTCGGGATAAAGGCAACCCAGCAGGCAAACTAAATTCCTGACAGGAGGACGCTGTCGAGGTTAATGCCGCCCCCGCTGCTAAACTGTTAACAAAGGGGATTTCTACAGCCGCAAAGCGAGATAATTTCTTTAACCAATACGGTTCATAACGACAGCAGCTTTGCAACTGAGCATTTATTGCCTGCTTCTGCTCTAAAGAAAGTCCAAGTAGAGGACGACCGGCACTCAGGCCTCTACTAGCAAAGAAAGTCTTTACATCCAGAGCGGTTCCGTAGACGTCGGTAATTTCACTAAATTTTAGAGCACCATCCGCAACAGAAACTGTAAGCGCGTCGTTTTCTAAAGCAATTATTTCGCCGGGAGAAACCACTGAAGACACGGCATCTTCCACAGCGCCGACAAGAATAATATTATCGCCAACAATTATTTTTGCCGCGTTAATAGGATTGCGATAAGGCCCAAAATCCAAAGCCCTGATCAACTGACTGATTGCCTGCGCTGATTGAGAAAAGTCTATTGTGGCAGCCGCATCAGGCCTATGACTAAGACCAAAGTAAGTAAACTGCCCGAAGTCCTGCGAGGTCCTTATTACACTATCATCTGCCAACTCATGCGCTAATTCTTGAAAGCTCTCAAGGCCCGCCTGATAGCACTTGGCGTTTACAGTAAATGACGTTTCCTCATCGGCAACATCAAATATTTTCTGCTTTAATATTTCGCCCTTATCGGCCTCACTGGTCATCACATGCAAACCGGTGCATTTAATCCAGCATACCTAGGCAGCGGGCCATCATGAAAATTAATAGCATAGCTCTTTGCCTTCGCCAATAATGCGTCAGGTAGAATTTTTAAGTTGGTGATACTGAAGAGATAATCAAAACTGGCTGTATCGAGAAAACTAGACTGGATTAATTCTTTGACCGAAGGAAAGCTGGTTATATTGTGCTTTATTGACCAATCTACTATCGCTTCATTTTCAGCAACAACCGCTACAATCTGATGACCATCGCCAAGCAAATAGTCACCACACTGCACAAGCAGAGACTGCTCCCCAATTAATAAACATTCAAATCTCACAATAATCCCTCGCCATAACTATGACTCAATGCAATTCACATAATATCTTACTATTTCTTCAAATATTCTATGCGCTAAAAAATCAATTGATTATCAAAACTGATATTCAACCGTTACACCACCTCTTAAATCATCGTAGTCAGCGCCAAGTCCGTCATAATCTCGGTCTTCAAAAGTTAAAAAGTAATTCACAGAAAACTCCTCGGTAATACGCTGAGTAAGATCGAGACCATAAAAAATATTGTTATAATCCTCGCTACCCGAACCTAATTCAAAAAATAACTCTTGATAAGCCGCATTTACTCCCAGCGTCAGCAATCTGGTCAAGTTATAACCCAGAAATACACTCAGATTATACTCTTCAACATCTAAAACATTCTCGTCATAATCCTCTTCTTCATAGGATAGGGATGCCTCAAAGGTACACTGAGGACACAAGTTCAAACTAGTATATTCTAGCGCTGCACTGAGCCTCTCAAAAATGTTCACGTCTTCACTATTGCTATTAAAGTCACCACCACCAATAATACTGTCGTTATTATTACCACTCGAGGTATCTGTTAGCTCCTGTAATACACGGATGCTGTAGCTGATCACATTATTGTCGTAGAGAACATTGGCCGAAAAATAGCCTCCACTATTATCCCCAGAATCACGCCTAGACTCATTATATCCAGCCTCAACACTATAGCTAAGCCGGGCAAGCTCTACTCCATATTCCAAGGTGGCCATCTGATAATCCGTATCATCAACATTAGCCTCATAGCTAGCTTCCTGATACGTCAAATGCAGGGCCAGAGTGTCGACCCTAGTTAAATTTCTGATCCAGCTAAGCTGGGCACCCGCACGATCAGAGTCTAGATCGTCAGAATTTTCATACTTGATATCGTTATAAAATAGTTGACTGGATAGCCGGTCAACACCTGAAGGCCGGAGAATTAACTCTACCCCAGCATTGGTTATTGAACGATCTTCTCGATTGGATTCAATATCCGCCGCACCACGATCAACAATACTATTGCGACGGCTATTTTCCAGCGACCAATAAAGCTTTCGCGCAATCTGCTCATAAACTACAGAACCATCACCTGTAACGTTGGTAGTATCATTTTGGGTGCCTTTATCGTATTCAATCCTTTCTGCCTCATAACCAAGGCTAATATTAAGCTTGGGGCCTTCGTACTCTAAGCCCAGGTCTGCATTCAGACGCGCCTCCAATTCAGACTGGGGGCTATCTGCAGACCTTAATGCATTATCGGTGTGCTCAAGACCCGCACCCACAGCAACATCAAACTCCACGGCAAAGACAGCCTGTGATTTTAACAGTACAGCTAGCACTATAATTAACAGATATATATTTTTCATCATAAAGTCCGCTATGAATTCAAAGGTATTTTATTGGTTATCAGCCAACTCACTCTTCATTAATTGTTAAACACCAGGCCCGCAAATTTTTCTTCTCCCACCGCATCAATACCTGCCATTACCTGATTGGGAGTAACTTTTCCACAAGGAACAACCAGCAATGAAATATCCGCTACCTTGGATAGAATTCGCGGCAGGGACGACTCGCTAACCGAAGGAACACCTAACACGACAAAACGGTCAGGATAGCGTTCTTTTATAGATGCAATTAACTGATGCATTTTATCCGATGCCAAGCGCTCTAACGATGAGTCATCAATTTTTCCAGCAGGTATCACCCTAACCCGAGGAACCCCAGTGGAATAAATGATGTCTTTTAACTCAACATCATTCCCCTTTAGGTAATCCATCAAGCCATAATCATAGTCACCACCTAATAATTTTTTGGTATATGGGCTATCATAATTACAATCTATATAGATCGCTGTACGCTCTTCATCTAACGCAAAGGAGGCAGACATATTCATAGAGACAAAACTAGAGCCTCCGCCAGACATGCCCAGCGAAGTAACTAACAGCACAAAATTATCACCCTTAACTTTATCCAGCAACCGAGATCTCAATTCTCGAAATGAATTAAGCACTTCGCGCTGATACATACCCGGATATATTATTTTCAGGGCTTCGAGTTCGTCCTGGGTTTTTAATACCACCTCAGCCATATTGGTAATGACACCGACATCGGCCCTTACGCCTTTTTTGCTATCATCACTCATTACTCATCACTCAATTTAAAAATACCCATTAAATCTACTCCAAACCACAGCGATATATAACAACGCAGAAACCACACAAACCGAAAATAGCAACACAACATCAGAGCGCACAATACGCTTGGTCAAGCGAGTGCTTACATGAGGAATAACTGCAAGCAATTCAATATTTTCTGGCAAACCGCTCATCATTAATGATGGCGAACGCAGCCTAGGGTCTACAAAAACATAAAATGTAACCAGACTTACTACAGCCATCAGGCTTAAGATAGGAGCGAAAAAAACAAAGTGCAAAAAGCTGATGCCAGAGGGCAGCACAGGAAAGACTGCAGGCTCTTGGATTTTAAAACTCACACCTTGGCCCTCCACATCGAGAGTCATAGATAATCGAGCTTTTTCTTTTCTACCCAGCATTTCTTCATAAATATCACGGGTAACGTCATAATCTCGAGTCAGCTCAGCCATTTCTGCCTCTTTGGACGCCACTCGCCCAGCACGCTCATGCTCTCTCAATAACAAGCGTTCGAGGGATTCTAGTCTCTTCTGCTGACTGCCTAAGCTGATTTCAGTTTCCGAAAGGCGGGTACGCAAGGTGTTATAAAGAGGATTTTCTTCGGTTTCAGTAGAGGATGTTCGGGAAACAAAAACCCCGCCTTGCATCGACTCTATAACCAATTCCTGACCCGTTATCTGCTGTTTTAAGGTAATAATATCAGGATAGGTTTCAAGGTAGCTCAAGCGCAGCATATTAAGCCTTTCTTTTAAAGCATACAATCTATCCCGCTCTTCGTTGACCTTACCTTTAACATTGAGGAACTTGTTTTCCTGTTTCAACTGCTGAACAAGGAAGCGACGGCGAGACTCAATTTCTCCCACAGTGAGCCCTAACTCTTCTATTTGTTCTCGCAAGCTACCAATTCTAGCGTTAACCGTCCGCTGATCACCATCAAGATTTTTGGCCTTAAAACCTTTTAGCTGATTTTCTGCACGTACCAATTGATTTTTGTATGTAACTACCTGCGCTTCTATAAACTCATAAGCTCCGCGACTTTCATTACGGCGCTGCTCAGACGCATTGGATATAAACTCAGCCACCACTGAACTCAGTAAATCAAAAGAAAGGGCTTGATCACTATTTTTATAGCTAACCCGGAAATAATTACCCCCTTCATTAAAAATCTTTATATCTTCTCGTAAGTATTTAATAATTTCTTCGATTTCTTTTGGGCTCTCAACTCCGGAAGTAAGGCCTGTTTCTTCAGCAACAGAAAGCATTATTTTACGGGTATAGATCAGCTCACGAGCTTGGCTAGAACGATCTATCTCGGTTACTTCAGCCCGCCCCTCAAGAAGCGGCTCAATAATATTGGTGACATCTGCGTACAGCATTGAGCTTGTTTCATAGCGCTCAGGCCAGACTAAGCCGACAGCAAGAACACAAAAAGTCAAAACAACAAATAAACCAACAACCCAGCCACGAAGCCCTACCAGCTCACGACCAACCGCTCTTAGTATTTCTAATAAAAATCTAGTTTCCATTAATAAAAAAACCCCAGCCGCTTAAAATGACCGCTCCGGCACAGTGACAATATCAGAGGGGAATAACATATAGTTAGACTCTAACTTCCCTGATTTTAAAATATCCTCAAGATAAACAGGATATATTTTGACCTTCCCACCAACTCTGCGATAAAGCTTAGACTTATTAGACACAGCAAAATCATTAGGACCACCAGCAAGCAATACCAGATCCAATACAGTCATACCTTTGCGAAACGGTACTGACTGAGGATTGTTAACAGCACCCGTAACTCTTATACGCGCTAAGAAATCAGCGCTGCTGGGGTTGACCACAATAACTGCAACCTGTGGGTTTTTGAGGTACTCCATCAGGCGCCCCCTTATACGATCCGCCAATTGCTCTGCTGTTGTATCCGCCGCCAAGATATCACCTATCAATGACATGGAAATCTTACCATCTGGACGAACAGGCACCTCTACACTCAACTGATCATTACCCCATACATCTACCCGAATCGCATCACCGACGCCTATCTGGTAAGCCGACTCAGTATAGGATGGCAAATCTACCGGAACGGCAACATTGCCAACACCAGAAGAGCAACCCACCAACAGCGCAACCATAGCAATAGCAAACACTTTTGATAACGAAAAAAAACAGCAAAACCATTGCTTCAACTGGCTATACATAGACGTGTTAATTGCTTTATTGTTCAAAACTCTTACTCCCAAATACATGTAATGACCGAAAACTATCTCGCTAATGCACACCCTTACCCAGCAATATTATTTCTATAGTTTTTAATACTATTAAGCAGTCCAAAAGTAAGCTGTGGTTTTTTGTATAGTATAAGTCGTATCTTAACTTCTGCGCGGCATCCTCTTCAGAGGCACCATATGAGTAGTTCAACTGAGCCCAACCCATCAACCCTGGCTTTACACGATGACGCTCAGCATAAAAAGGAATTGACTCGTTCAACTCCGAAACAAACTCAGGACGCTCAGGACGTGGACCAACAAAACTCATATCGCCTTTGAGCACATTCCAGAGCTGTGGCAATTCATCCAACCGGGTATTCCTTATAAATAAGCCAACCCGGGTAATACGACTATCATTTTTCTGGGCCCAGACCGCCTTACCATCTTTCTCGGCATCCCGAACCATACTGCGGAATTTTAACAACTCAAATTCGGAGCCCCTTATACCAACACGAGTCTGCCTGTAAATGACAGGAAATCCAGACTCCAACGCAACTGCAGCAATGGTCAACAGCATAAACGGCCACAACAAAACTATCATTGTAAGACTCACTACCAGATCAAAAACTCTCTTTGCAGCATCCCGAAAACGGCTATAGCGAAACCCTTCAGAAAACACCATCCAACTTGGGTACAAAAGATCTAGCTCAACCTTACCCGTTTCCCGCTCGCAAAAATTAATAGCACCTGTCACTGCTATGCCTGACAGCTTACAGTCCAACAGATCATTCAACGGAAAATCCCCGCCCTCCGCGCGACGACGCTCATCCGGAGCAACTACAATTTCACTAATCCCATTAGCCTCGACAAATTTTAACCAGTTTCCCTCGGTTATAGGGTCAAGGCAAAAAGCATCATCTACTTCGCGCTCATTTCCAGAAGGAACACAACCAATAATCTTTACGCCCAACTGCCGTGGAGCTTTCTGCATGGCTGCGAGGAGACTTGCCGCATGGTGGCCAGCTCCAAAAAAAACTACCGAACGACGCAACATAGCTGCATCTACTAAATGAAAAACACACCAGCGCAAACAGACCACTGCAACCAAGGATATCAATATGGCAATAACTAACACATCATCACCAAGATAAAGATCGTCAACCACTGCTTGCAAAAAAAGATAAAATATACAGGCCAGCAGGCAGTAAGCCACCACACTCCTGACCACCATGCTAACAAACCCTTCACGCAGGTAAGACTGTAACACGCCCATCGCCAACGTTGATCCGTGCAATACTATGGCAAAAACAAAAGCCCGCACCAACAACAAGCTATCTCCAAATCCCTGCTGACCATACTCCTCCGGAAACCGAAGGAAAAAGGCTAAATAAGTTGCAGCCATAAGCACAAGCCACTCTAAAAAGCCTAATAAAATATAGGGGATATGCAGATAATGATTAAATATTCTAATATGCGCCACCGGCATTCCTTCTGATAGCTGGGTTAGTAAAAACTAAAAAATTCATTATAGACAAGGCCATACAAACTGTCGCCTAATTGGTAGCATGTAACTGTCAAACCTTGGCTTATTTCACTATTTATATAACTGACGCCAACAAAGACCCATAAAAAAACCAATTCCCGCGACCGCTGGTTAATTAACCGCCTGCTTCCTCAGCTGATTTAATAGCTCCTTACCTTAATATTGAACAGTTTTCATCCCATTACAGTTAAGCGCCCACTCCTAGCGCTTGACAGCAATAGTTATACGAAATATAGGTCAGCTGATCTTCCAATAAATAGAATGTTTTACTATAGCCAGCTATCGTAGTGCCGCTAACGCCAACACTAGAGATTCTGTGACCGATAAAAAACATATGACAACTAAACACAATGATTAAATACTTGAATATGTGCTGCTTAATAAAACCACCGCCCTATTGAATGCTGAATATTCGCTGCTAGTCGCGAATAAAGCTATTTGCGCAGCTTATGGCCACTAACCGATCACCAAAAGCGGACACTGCCCCCTCAGTCAGAAAAAACATCTTGATTAATTGTGACTTTAGTTAGCATTACGCCCCCTTAACAACTAAATTCTTTTACTATAGCTTGTATTTCTTGCTCTGCACTTATACTGGTAGTTATACCAATAAGCTTTACAAAAATGTGAAGTCAGCGACATTACTGACACCCAATTATTAATCTAAGGACTACCCCTTGACCGCCACCAGCTCTCCCACCCAATCACCTGCCTGGCAGAAACTGCAAACGGCTTACCAAACAGCTAAATCAGCGACCCTGCAAAGCTATTTCGATGCCAATGAAGAGCGCTGCCAACAGCTGCAATTCCAAGCCGCCGGCCTAACAGCCGACGTATCAAGACACCACATCGAC
The DNA here is from genome assembly GCA_051277205.1 of Oceanicoccus sp. Taxonomy (GTDB): domain Bacteria; phylum Pseudomonadota; class Gammaproteobacteria; order Pseudomonadales; family Dasaniaceae; genus Oceanicoccus. The sequence goes on from JBNMPW010000006.1 coordinate 18,389, forward strand.
GATGATATTTTATCCTCGCTATTGACACTGGCCAAAGAGCGCGGCATGGCAAAGTCGATAAGCCAGCTTTATGCTGGAGAGAGCATTAACTTTACCGAGCAACGCCCAGCATTGCATATGACCCTGCGCTACGCTACTGGACCCACAACATGGCAAAATGAAGTAAAGCAATGCCTGATGCGGATGAAGGCCCTCTGTCAAAAGATCCATCACCAACAGTGGTTAGGTTTCAGCAAGCAAGCCATTACCGATGTCGTCAATATTGGCATTGGCGGCTCAGACCTTGGCCCAAAAATGGTGACCGAGGCACTGCGACCGTTTCATAACCAGACCATAAACTGTCACTTTGTATCAAATGTTGACCCCGCCGATATTGAACAGGTCTTAGCAACACTCAACCCCGCGACCACACTTTTTATTGTCGCCTCTAAATCTTGGGCGACACTAGAAACCCTAAGCAATGCCGATACCGCCAAACAGTGGCTACTGACCGCCAACTGCCCGCAAAAGCAGCTGACCGAACATTTTATCGCTATATCCTCTCGCCCAGACCGCTGCATCGAATACGGTATCAAGCGTGCCAACGTATTACCCATGTGGGACTGGGTTGGCGGACGCTTTTCACTATGGTCAGCTATTGGTCTAGTGATTGCCATTGCTACCAGTTTTGAAGACTTTGAACAGTTACTGGCCGGTGCTGGCGACATGGATGCGCACTTTCAAACCAGCACGGAAGCTGAAAACCTGCCCTTATTATTGGCTTTATTGGAAGTCTGGTATGTCAATTTCTGGGGCTGCACGAGTCACGCAGTATTGCCCTACAATCATCACCTCCGACTGCTGCCGGACCACTTACAACAACTGATTATGGAAAGTAACGGCAAGCATGTGACTTGTGACAACCAAACGGTTCAATATCAAACCTGCCCTGTCATATGGGGCGCTGCAGGTACTAATGGCCAGCACTCTTTCCACCAACTGCTACACCAAGGCACGGCCATGATACCGGTCGATTTTATTTTGCCTTTGACCAGTCACAGCAATAATGATTTACAGCATGGCCACCTCGTAGCTAATTGCTTGGCGCAAGCACAAGCATTAATGGATGGAAAAAATCAGCAAGACTGCTATAAAGAACTGCAACAAACGGGCATCAGCCATACCGAAGCCGAAACATTAGCCATACATAAAGCCATTAGCGGTAATAAGCCATCCACGATTATCTCGATGGACGCACTTACCCCTCATGCTGTCGGCGCACTGGTAGCTCTTTATGAACACAAGGTATTTTGTTCCAGCGTGATCTGGAATATCAACGCTTTTGACCAATGGGGCGTTGAACTAGGCAAATTAATTTCTACCCAGATACACGATGCTCTTTCAGGCCAAAAAAACAGCATAGACAACCCAGCCACTAAGGCCAGCATTGATCAATATAAAGCAGCCAAACAAGCAACCATTAAGGAGTAATATTCATGTCATTTAAGGAGCATCCGCAAATCGCAGTCATAGGTCTTGGCTACGTTGGATTGCCGCTTGCGGTTGAGTTTGGCAAGCAACTTACCTGCATTGGTTTCGACATTAACCAGCAGCGTATAGGCGAGCTTAAAGCAGCAACAGACAACACCCTCGAGCTAAACACGCAAGAGCTTAAAGCAGCGAGCCAATTATCGTTTACTGAGAAGGCCGAAGACCTAAAAAATTGTGATATCTATATCGTTACCGTACCCACTCCTATCGATAGCAGTAAGCGCCCTAACCTGACACCACTACAGAACGCATCGGAACTAGTAGGCTCCGTCATCAGCAAGGGCAACATCGTTATCTACGAATCAACTGTCTATCCGGGATGCACTGAAGAAGTGTGCATCCCTATAGTCGAAGCGAAATCTGGATTGACCTTTAACCAAGATTTTTTTGCCGGCTATAGTCCTGAACGTATTAACCCTGGCGACAAAGAACATCGCGTTACCAATATAACCAAAGTCACCTCTGGCTCTACGCCTGCAGCCAGCGACTACATCGATGCACTTTACCGCAGGATTGTCACCGTAGGCACTCACCAAGCCAGCAGTATAAAAGTTGCTGAGGCCGCCAAAGTCATTGAAAACACGCAGCGTGATGTCAATATAGCCTTGGTGAACGAATTAGCGCTTATTTTTAACCGGCTTAACATTGACACCTTAGAAGTTCTAGAGGCTGCCGGCAGTAAATGGAACTTTCTCCCTTTCCGCCCAGGGCTGGTTGGCGGCCACTGCATCAGTGTTGACCCTTATTACTTAACCCACAAAGCACAAGAAATTGGTTACCACCCAGAAGTGATTTTATCCGGGCGTAAAATTAATGACGGTATGGGCAGCTATGTTGCTGATAGCGTAATTAAACTAATGATGCAAAAACGCCTGCATGTAGTAGACGCCAATATTCTGATCCTTGGCCTCACCTTTAAAGAAAACTGCCCTGACCTCCGCAATACCAGGGTGACCGACATAATCACTGAACTCGCAGAATACCACGCCAATATAGATGTTTATGATCCTTGGGCAGATAGCGGCGAAGCTCAACAAGCCCATAACATTGAGCTGATTAGCTGCCCTAAAAAAAATCACTATGACGCTATTATATTGTGCGTAGGGCACGAGCAATTTCGCAATCTAGGTGCAGAAAAAATACACCAGTACGGCAAAACAGAACACGTACTATATGACGTTAAATACCTTCTCAACAAAGAGGATGTAGATGGCCGGCTTTAAGCGGCCTACATCCAACCCAGCAGAGGACATTATGAAGATTCTAATAACAGGTACAGCCGGTTTTATCGGTTCCACACTCGCAGAGCGATTACTAGCCCGCGGCGATGAAATCATTGGCATCGACAACCTGAATGATTATTACGATGTACAACTAAAGAAAGACCGGCTAGCAAAATTAACCAGCCATGCCAATTTTACTGATATCCGCGTAAACCTCGAAGACGCAGCAGATATTCAACAGGTCTTTGCCGAGCACAAGCCTGAGCGAGTTGTAAACCTTGCCGCTCAAGCGGGTGTTCGCTATTCACTGGAAAACCCGCAGGCTTATATAGATGCTAATATCACCGGCTTTTTAAACATTCTAGAAGGCTGCCGTCACCACGACGTCAAACATTTAGTGTATGCATCTAGCAGCTCAGTCTATGGCGCTAATACAGCTATGCCCTTTTCTGTTCACAACAATGTCGACCACCCTGTCAGTCTATATGCCGCCAGTAAAAAATCGAATGAGTTGATGGCCCACACCTATAGTCATTTATTTAACATTCCCACCACAGGCCTGCGATTCTTTACCGTTTACGGCCCTTGGGGCAGACCCGATATGGCGCTTTTTTTATTCACCCGCAAAATTCTTGCCGGCGAACCCATTGATGTCTTTAACTACGGCAATCACCGCCGCGACTTTACTTATATTGACGATATTGTTGAAGGTGTAACCAGAACACTTGATAGCGTCGCAGCACCAAACCCTGACTGGGATGGTGATTCGCCCGACCCAGCAACATCAAAAGCCCCTTACAAGCTTTATAATATTGGCAGTAACCGCCCATGCGAACTGTTGCGGTATATTGAGATCCTAGAAGATTGCCTGGGTAAAAAGGCCGAGAAAAATCTGCTCCCACTACAACCGGGCGATGTACCAGACACCTATGCTGATGTGGACGCATTGATTAAAGATGTTGATTATAAACCTGAGACACCGATTGAATTAGGTGTACAGCGATTTGTTGAGTGGTATAAAGAGTATTACAAAGTATGATATAAGTAATAGACAATAAAAAAGGTGCTTAAGGCGCCTTTTTTATTGCTTAAAATTAGCAAGTATTAACACCAGCAGGACTGTTTATTTTCCAACAGATTACCATAGCTCTAGTTGTTACTTAAGCAAACTCAGCAACAGCTTAGTCTTCTCTTCCATCAAACTAACATCACCGCGACTTTCAACATTCAACCTTACCACCGGCTCGGTATTTGACATCCGCAAGTTAAAGCGCCAATCAGCAAAGCTCATGCTCAGACCATCGATATGCTCAACGTCTAGAGCCTGACCCTCAAAATGTAGGCCCACCTTGGCGATCGCGGCGGCAGGGTCTTCAATATGACTATTAATTTCGCCGCTACAAGGATAAGCCGCCATACGTTCAGCCACCATGGTCGACAAGCCTTTACCACGTTGTGAGATTAATTGGGCCACCAACAACCACGGAATCATGCCGCTGTCACAATAGGCAAAATCACGGAAATAGTGATGAGCGCTCATCTCACCGCCGTAAATAGCATTTTCTAATCGCATGCGCTCTTTGATAAAGGCATGACCAGTTTTGCTTTGTACGGCTTCGCCATTATTAGCTGCAACAATAGCTTCGGTGTTCCACGTCAAGCGCGGGTCGTACACGACTTTAGAATTGGGATGCTTGAGTAAAAAAGCCTCCGCCAGCAGGCCGACAACATAATAGCCTTCGATAAAATCACCGTGCTCATCAAAGAAGAAACAGCGGTCAAAATCGCCATCCCAGGCAATACCTAAATCAGCGTTATGCTCTCTAACAGCGTCAATGGTGATTTGACGGTTTTCAGTCAATAAGGGGTTGGGAACGCCGTTGGGGAAATTCCCGTCTGGCTGATGATGTAATTTGATAAATTCAAAGGGCAGTTTTTTCTCGATCAAATCAATAACCGCACCGGCGCCACCATTACCGGCATTAACCACGATTTTCAGCGGCTTCAATTGGCTAACATCAACATAGGTCAGCAAATGCTCGATATAAGCTTCATCACTGTCCAGCGAGTGTCTTTGCCCTTGCGCTTCGCAGTCAGCAAACTTATTTTGCTCAGCTAGCCGTTTTATATCGAATAAGCCAGTATCGCCACTGATCGGCTTTGAATCTTCGCGCACGAATTTCATGCCGTTATAATCTTTCGGGTTATGGCTGGCGGTGACGACAATGCCGCCATCCATTTCAAAATGAAAAGTGGAGAAATAAATCTCTTCAGTACCGCATTGGCCGATATCGTAAACATCGACTCCTGCGTCCATTAGACCCTGTGACAAGGCTGCTTTGAGCTCTTCGCTGGTCAAACGGATGTCGCTGCCGACTACGACTTTTTTCGGCTTAACCACTTCCGCATAGGCACGGCCAATAGCGTAGGCAATATCAACATTTAATTCGTCGGGTACACGACCGCGAATGTCATAAGCTTTAAAACAAGTTAATTCTGTAGTCATTTTTGATGGCTCAGTGTTTGTGATCGGTGTTATGTACTAAATGCCCCGAGTTGCGTCAGGGCACCTTCTATTGGGTATGCTTAATCAATATCTTGATAGACATTCTCATAAACATAATTAGTCGCCTGTACAAAACCGTCGACACTACCACAATCAAAACGTTGACCTTTAAATTTATAGGCCATCACACAGCCACTTTTTGCCTGCGTGAGCAGCGCATCAGTCAGTTGAATTTCGCCGCCTTTACCAGGAGGGGTATCACGCAAAATATCGAAAATATCCGGCGTTAAAATATAGCGCCCAATAATGGCAAGATTCGACGGCGCATCTTCAGGCTTGGGTTTTTCAACCATGTCATCCACCCGATAAAGGCCTTCTTTTAATGCCTCGCCAGCTATAACGCCGTATTTATGCGTTTGATCCGCAGGCACCTCTTGAATGGCAACAATACTGCAGCGAAATTGCTTATACAGTTTAACCATCTGCGCCAACACGCCATCGCCATCATTGATACAAAGGTCATCGGATAACACCACCGCAAACGGCTCATTACCGATCAGGGTTTCACCGGTCAAAATAGCGTGTCCCAGACCTTTCATTTCACGCTGGCGGGTCATGGTAAAACTGGCGTTATCGATAACTGTACGAATACTGGTGAGGTATCTCTCTTTTTCACTGCCGGCAATTTGGTGTTCTAATTCATAACTGATATCAAAATGATCAGTGATCGCGCGCTTGCCGCGACCGGTAACAAAGGCCATCTGATTCATACCTGCACCGATCGCCTCTTCTACCCCATATTGCACTAAGGGCTTATTCACCACCGGCAACATTTCTTTCGGCATAGATTTAGTGGCAGGTAAAAAGCGGGTTCCATAACCGGCTACAGGGAAAAGGCACTTCTTTATCATGGTAAATTCCTTAAATTATTAGTAGTCATAGGCTTACTTACTGCGGCCATACACATCTTCAAAACGGACAATGTCATCTTCTCCGAGATAACTGCCGCTTTGTACTTCTATTAACTCCAAAGGGATTACTCCGGTATTTGCCAAGCGATGTTTGGTACCGAGAGGAATATAGGTAGATTGATCTTCTGACATGACAAACTCTTTTTCGCCACAGGTGACAATGGCGGTACCGCTGACCACTATCCAGTGCTCGGCGCGGTGATGGTGTAACTGCAATGACAAGGTTTGGCCAGGGGTGACAATTATTCGCTTCACTTGAAAGCGCTCTGCTAAGGCCAAGGTTTCATAAGAGCCCCAAGGACGATAAACCTTGGTATGGGTGTCGGCTTCCGAGCGCTGCTCCTGCTTTAAGCGATTCACAATTACCTTCACATCTTGTACTTGATCCTTATCGGCAACTAATATTGCATCGGCAGTTTCCACCACTACAATGCCTTCTACACCGATAGTGGTAACCAACCGCGAGTTGCTGTGAATATAGCTATCGGTGGTATTATGCAGCATTGTATCGCCGGTGCTGACATTGCCTTCGGCATCTTTAGTACCCACATCCCAAAGGCTGGACCAAGCACCCACATCACTCCATCCACAGGATAATGGGACTACCACACCATTATTAGTTTTCTCCATCACCGCATAATCGATGGAGTCGCTGGGGCAGGCGGCAAATTCATCGGCATCTAAGCGAACAAAATCTAAATCTTGCTCCGCAGCGGCAAACGCGGCCTGTGCTGCCGCTAACATATTAGGGGCGAGCTGCTGTAATTCATCCAAGTAGCTTTGTGCACCCAGCAAGAACATACCGCTATTCCAATAATAATCACCGCTATCGACATACTGCCGAGCCACCTCTAGCAACGGTTTTTCGACAAACTCAGCAATTGCATAATGGCCTGTTTGCTCAGCGTCGCGGCTATCTTGCCGGCGAATATAGCCGTAACCGATTTCAGGACCGTCCGGCACGATACCAAAAGTCACTAACTTACCGGCACTTGCTGCGATCATTCCCGCCTCAACAGCGGCACAAAACGCCACCTCATCCTGAATAACATGATCGGCCGGCATCACCAACATCACTGCTTCAGGACTTTGTTTTAAAGCCTGCAAGGCCGCAACCGCAACCGCAGGCGCGGTATTTCTGCCAACTGGCTCAAGAATAATTGCCGCGCTGCTCAAGCCGGTGGCGCGTAATTGCTCAGCTACCATAAAGCGATGAGCATCATTACACACCACTACACACTCACCGGCAGATAAACCTTGGGTGCGCTGCAAGGTTTGCTGTAACAGACTTAGCTCACCTGTTAACGGTAAAAATTGTTTGGGATACATCTCACGAGACAGCGGCCACAAACGGCTACCCACCCCGCCCGACAATAAAACTGGCACCAACATAGTAAATCCTTGATTTTATAATCTTAAAAACAATTATTAATCATTACACTCTACTGTAGGCAAACGCTAACCAACAGCCACTTCACACCATTATTAATGGTTCAAATTTAACGAGGCACGATCAATCGGCACTGAATAATAATTCATTTATCTATTAACCTGCCAGTAATCCTAGCCCAACCAACTGTATATTCCCAGTGCAATCAACACCTTAAAAGCGGCAATTATTGGCTTGCCACGACGGCTTCCATTACAATAGCGCTTTTTACGCCATTTCATTAATTTTTTCAGTTGGAATCGCCCCTATGTCGGCTCACAAGCAAAACTCGTTCAGCAAAGAAGACCTGATTGCATCAGGCGCAGGCACCCTCTTTGGCGAAGGCTATGCAAAACTGCCTTCTGGTAATATGTTGATGATTGATCGAGTTATCAATATGACCAGAGATGGCGGCAGCCACGGCAAAGGCGAGGTTATCGCCGAGCTCGACATCAACCCAGACCTTTGGTTTTTCGACTGCCATTTTAAAGGCGACCCGGTAATGCCTGGCTGCTTAGGCTTGGACGCCATGTGGCAATTAGTCGGCTTCTTTCTGACGTGGCGTGGCAATAAAGGCAACGGTCGCGCACTCGGTGCTGGCGAAATTAAATTTACTGGCCAGATATTACCAACCGCCAAAAAAATCACTTACCATTTAGACTTTAAACGCGTGATTGAACGCAAGCTGGTAATGGGTATTGCCGACGGCACAGTGGCAGTAGATGGCAAAGTTATCTACGTCGCCAAAGACCTGCGAGTCGGACTGTTCCAACCGGAAAATATGGCGTTTTAATTTAAAGCAGTGGCCACCGGTCATTAGACTACTGCAGCTAATCGCAACAATACAGCTATCGAAAGTACTGGGCCGCGCCCAGCAAAGAGGTAAACCATGAAACGAGTTGTTATTACCGGACTAGGGATTGTTTCCTGCATCGGCACCGACAAAGCCAGCGTGCTAGATTCTTTGCAGAATGGCAAATCGGGCATTCGCTTTCGCGAAGACTATAAGGAAATGGGCCTGCGCAGCCATGTTGCCGGAACTATCGACATAGATTTCAAAGAACATATCGATCGCAAACAATTGCGCTTTATGGGTGACGCTGCAGGCTATGCCTATATCTCTATGCAACAAGCGGTAGCGGACTCTGGGCTTGAAGATGATCAAGTTTCCAATGTTCGCACCGGTATTATCGCAGGCTCTGGCGGCGCTTCATCTGCCAATTTAATTGCAGCGGCGGACATACTGCGTGAGCGTGGTATTAAGCGTATTGGGCCCTACCGTGTTACCCAAACCATGGGCAGCACCGTGTCCGCCTGTTTAGCAACCCCGTTTAAAATCAAGGGCGTCAATTACTCTATCTCATCCGCTTGTGCTACTAGTGCACATTGTATTGGTAACGCGATGGAGCTGATTCAGCTTGGCAAACAAGATGTTGTTTTTGCCGGCGGCGGTGAAGAAGAGCATTGGACACTCAGCTGCTTATTTGACGCCATGGGCGCACTCTCCACTAAATACAATGACACCCCAGAACAGGCCTCCCGCGCTTACGACGCTGACCGCGATGGCTTTGTTATCTCCGGCGGTGGCGGCATGGTGGTGGTTGAAGAACTGGAACACGCCAAAGCACGCGGCGCCAAAATCTATGCTGAAATTGTTGGCTATGGCGCTACATCAGATGGCTACGATATGGTTGCCCCCAGCGGCGAAGGCGCTATTCGCTGCATGAAACAGGCCTTAGAAAACGTTGAAGGTGATGTCGATTATATGAACTCTCACGGCACATCTACCCCCGCAGGTGATATCCAAGAACTGAAAGCGATCAATAATGTGTTCGGCGATAATACGCCGATGATTGGCTCTACCAAATCACTCAGCGGTCACTCCTTAGGCGCTACCGGTGTACAGGAAGCTATCTACTCATTGTTAATGATGGAAAACAACTTTGTCGCTGCCTCCGCCAATATTGAAAATTTGGATCCGGAAGCCGCTTCATTGAACATCGTTCGCGAACGGCAGGACAATGTCGACATCAATATCGCCATGTCCAATAGCTTTGGTTTTGGTGGTACCAATGCCTGCCTGGTATTTCAAAAACACAAAGATTAAAAGCCTTCTCGGCAGACATAAAAAAACCGGCATTAGCCGGTTTTTTTATGTCTGCTTATTAGCGCCGTCGATGCAGTTAGCCTGTCAATTCGGCCAACAACAGCAACTGCACAACATCACCTTTAGCCACTGTCGTTGCCGGCGGCAATACGACTAAAACATTGGCCCAGCTGGCAGAGGCGAGCACCCCTGAACTCTGGTTGCTATACAACGTCACCTCACCTTCGCTGAGATGGGCACGTAAATATTCTTGCCGAGTTCCAGCACGCGGCCAGTCGAAAGCCGCCACTGCTTGACTCATTGTCGGACTAACCTCGAGCTGACCTTGGCGACGTAATAAATAAGGCCGTGCCAATAACGCAAAAGTCACGAATACCGATGATGGATTGCCCGGCAAACCAAAAAAGGGCGTATCGGCCACTCTACCAAAGGCCAGCGGTTTACCTGGCTTTATATTCAATTTCCACAATGATAACTCACCCAGAGATTCTACCGCCGCCTTGACATGATCCTCTTCGCCAACGGATACGCCCCCGGAGGATACAATCACATCGGCCTGCCCCGCTAAAGAGCCCAACTGCTGGCAAGTCGTCGCCAAATCATCAGCAACAATACCCCCATCAATCACCTCACAGCCCAGCGCAGTCAGCAGGGCCGACAATGTATAACGATTGGAATTATAAATTTGCCCTGCGGCCAGCGGCTGACCCGGCTCGATCAACTCATCACCGGTAGACATCACGGCTACTTTTAGTTTTTGGTATACCGGCACTTCGGTGACACCGATAGAGGCCAACAAACCAATATCCTGTGGCTGCAGGCGCCGACCTTTGGCCAACAGCAAACTACCGGCAGCAATATCTTGGCCTTGCGGGCGAATATGTTGACCAAACTTTATGGTACCCGTGAGGCGAATAGCACCGGCAATCGGCGCGGTGTTTTCCTGCATGACTACGGTATCGGCACCGCCGGGTATCGCCGCACCAGTAAAAATTCGTGCAGCCGTACCCACCTGTAAAGGCTGTCCCACAGTACCCGCAGGGATACGCTGACTCACCGATAATTCACTCGCCTGCGCATCTTGGTAGCGAAGCGCGTAACCATCCATAGCACTGTTATCACAGGACGGTACATCAATGCTTGAATATTGATCTTCAGCTAACACTCTGCCCAAGGCATGCAATAAAGCTAAAGTGTCAGTTTTGGCGATAGGCTTAGCCGCAGCGACAATCTGCGCCAAAGCGTCGGCTACCGGCATTAACGGTGCTTTTGCCATGGGTTTATTGCTCACTCTGCTGAGAGCGAGTTTTTAAGACACCAACAAAATTACAAGGACGATAACTGCTATCTAATTGCTCGCGGATGATTTTTCCCCAAGCCGTTTGGCAAGCACCGGTAGAGCCCGGCATACAAAATACAACCGTTTCGTTAGCAAGGCCGGCCAGCGCACGAGACTGCACTGTCGAGGTGCCGATCTCATCATAAGAGAGATAACGGAACAACTCACCAAAACCTTCAACCTTTTTATCAAACAGCACACTAACCGCTTCCGGTGTAGAATCGCGTCCAGTAAAGCCTGTGCCGCCGGTAATCAAAATTGCCTGCACTGCTGGGCTCGCAATCCATTGAGATACCTGCGATCGAATCAAATAAATATCATCGGTAACAATTTGCTTATCGATTAACTGATGTCCTTCTTGGTGTAGGCTGTCGACTAAATATTGACCCGAAGTATCGGTCTCTTCGTTACGGGTATCCGATACGGTTAATACCGCGATGCCGACCGATTGTCGCTCATTACTATCATTGACCATTAATTGACTCCTCACTGACATCAGGTTGAAAAATATTTTTTACTGTCGGCACAACAAAAGCCCGCCAAGGCAATTGCTTAATACCAAAGGTGCGGAAAATCTTGTCACAATTTAATAACGGTCGCGCCCAATCACTATTAGCCGACGCTGTTGGCTCTATCATCATTGGCTGACCAATGGCGGGTGCATACTGAGAGGCAACCGCCAATACGGTTTCAGCAAACTCATAAGCGCTAGCCGGATCAGAACTGGTGTAATGGTATGTGCCCCAGCTATCGCAACCACAGCTCAGCTGATCAATAATGGCTGACACCACCCGCGCCAAATCCATGCTATGCATCGGGCAACTTTTTTCGGTAGTCGATAGCAGCAGCGATTCATTTTTCTGAAACCGCGCTAATAGTTGCGTTAAGAGGTTCACTGAGTGGTGACTAAACACAGGGCCAGTACGCAAAATGATGTGCTGAGGCAAACTACCGCGAAGTAGCTCTTCCATGCGAAACGACATGACCGCGGCATCACTAACCGGGACTACATCGTCAAGCTCTCGGTAGCGACCACCCTCGCCACCATCAAAAACCCGGCTCGTGGACAGCTGGATCAATGGCACAGCCATTTGCTGACAAGCCTGCACCAATTGCAGTAAGTCTGTCATTAGGTTATCTAGGGGGTGTTGCTGCAACAGTTCAAGGTCTAGAGCGTTAACTACGACCCCAATACCGACCGGCAGCGTGAGAGCGAGATTTGCATCGGTCTCAAAATACTCCATACCGACTGCGACAAAAGCACGCCCTCGCAGGAAAAATTGCGCCTCCAGCGCCTCTCGAATCTGGCCTTCCTGGGCTATAAGCAGCACTTTCATTTGCGCCAAACCGCCGTCAGGCACCTAGCCTAGAACGGGATATCATCATCGAAGTCGTCAAAGTTACCGGCGGGTTGCTGGGCAGGAGCTTGCTGTTGTGGTGCCTGCGGCTGCGGAGCTTGCTGTTGAGGTGCTTGCTGCGGTGCCGATTGCTGACCACCGCTATAGCCACCACCATCTTGTTGCATACCACCGCTACGACTATCTAGCATTTGCATTTCACTGGCGACAATTTCAGTGCTGTAACGATCGTTACCGCTTTGATCTTGCCATTTGCGGGTACGTAATGAACCCTCAATATACACCTTGGAGCCTTTGCTTAAATACTGACCAGCAATTTCTGCCAGGCGATTAAAAAATACGATACGATGCCACTCGGTGCGCTCTTGCTGCTGGCCAGTTTGCTTGTCTTTCCAGCTTTCCGATGTAGCAACAGTGATGTTAGTAACCGCATTGCCATTGGGCATAGATTTTTGTTCGGGGTCATTCCCCAAGTTGCCAACTAGAATGACTTTATTGATGCCGCGGGCCATGGTGTTCTCCTGCAAATAGTGCCTGTCAAATCAAGGCGATCACTATAACGCAAAGCCCTAACGCTGTCATTGGAGTCCGCCAGTAAATCAACAAACTGCCAAGACATCACCAAGCAGTCCGATAAACTAAAGCAGCCTTTCTAATCAATACCAGAATCTCGGTGCGTAATTTTCACTACTGCCTTATAATTCCGCTTTTGCCAAGCGGAAACCAAAACATCCATATGGATACTATCGTCGTGAGGGGTGCTCGCACCCACAATCTTAAGAATATTGATCTCGATATCCCCAGAGATAAGCTGGTTGTTATCACCGGCCTTTCAGGCTCCGGAAAATCATCACTGGCCTTCGATACTCTCTATGCTGAGGGCCAACGCCGCTATGTTGAGTCGCTTTCAACCTATGCTCGCCAATTTCTGTCGATGATGGAAAAGCCCGATATTGATCATATTGAGGGTCTGTCACCGGCTATCTCCATCGAGCAAAAATCTACCTCCCATAACCCACGCTCTACAGTGGGCACCATCACCGAGATATATGATTATTTGCGACTGCTGTTTGCTCGCGTCGGTGAACCTCGCTGCCCAGACCACAGTCTCAAATTAGAGGCGCAAACCATCAGCCAAATGGTCGACACGGTAATGGCGCTGCCAGAAGGCAGTAAGCTAATGTTATTGGCGCCGGTGGTGAAAGAGCGTAAAGGCGAACACTTGCATGTATTTGAACAATTACGTGCAAACGGTTTTGTTAGGGCACGCATCGACGGTACGGTAGTGGATCTTGACGATGTGCCGGATTTGGAGAAAAACAAAAAACACAGCATTGATGTGGTGGTAGATCGCTTTAAAGTGCGCGATGATTTAAAAATCCGCTTGGCGGAATCCTTTGAGACCGCCATCGAGTTAACCAGCGGTACCGCTACCGTCAGCTTTATGGATGGCGACGCCAATGACTTGGTATTCTCAGCACTGTTTGCTTGTCCTTCTTGCGGCTACAGTATTAGCGAACTTGAACCACGACTATTCTCCTTTAATAATCCGGCTGGTGCCTGTGGCGGTTGCGATGGACTCGGGGTTAAATCCTTTTTTGATCAATCGCGCATTGTGTTGCACCCAGAATCTAGCTTAGCCGAAGGCGCTATTCGCGGCTGGGATAGGCGCAGTGTTTATTATTTCCATATGCTGAAATCTCTCGCTGACCACTTTAAGTTCGATATCGATAAGCCCTATGAAGAGCTCAGCAAAAAACATCAGAGCATCATTTTGCAGGGCTCAGGTAAAGAAGAAGTTAACTTCAGCTACGTCAATGATCGCGGAGATACCTTCCAACGCAAGCATACCTTTGAAGGTATTATTCCCAATATGGAACGGCGTTATCGCGACACAGACTCACAAATGGTTCGCGAAGATTTAGCCAAATTCTTAAGCACACAACCTTGCCCTGATTGTGAAGGGACTCGTTTAAAGCGCGAAGCCCGCAATGTGTTTATTAAAGACCGCGACCTGCCATCTATTGTTGCGATGCCAGTAGGCGACTCTTTGGCCTATTTTGAAAAATTAAAACTCAGTGGTAGCAAGGGCAAAATCGCCGATAAAATCTTGAAAGAGTTACGTGACCGCTTTACCTTTTTGGTTGACGTGGGCTTAAATTATTTAACCCTTAACCGCAGCGCTGAAACGCTCTCTGGCGGTGAAGCTCAGCGTATTCGTCTAGCCAGTCAAATCGGTGCGGGGTTAGTCGGTGTTATGTACATACTCGATGAACCCTCCATCGGCCTGCATCAACGTGACAACGAACGACTGCTTAAAACCTTGAGCCATTTGCGCGATTTGGGCAACACAGTGATTGTGGTAGAGCATGATGAAGAAGCGATCCGCTTGGCAGACCATATTATAGATATCGGTCCCGGTGCCGGTATTCATGGCGGCGAAGTAGTGGCAGAAGGCAGCTACGAGCAAATCATCAATGCCAAAAACTCCTTAACAGGACAATACTTATCCGGTAAAAAATCGATCCCGGTGCCCGAAAAACGCACGGCCTTCGATAAAGACCAACAACTGGTATTACGCGGCGCGAGTGGTAACAACCTACAAAATGTCACGCTAGAAATCCCCACTGGCATCATGACATGTATCACTGGAGTTTCTGGCTCAGGAAAATCCACATTGATCAACGGCACGCTTTACCCGTTAGCCGCCACCGAACTTAATGGCGCCACTACCTTAACGGCCGCCGCTCATGAATCAATGGAAGGCTTGGACTTAGTCGACAAATGTATTGATATCGACCAAAGCCCGATCGGCCGTACACCGCGCTCCAACCCCGCAACTTACACAGGCATTTTCACACCAGTACGAGAATTATTTTCCGGCACACAAGAGGCTCGCTCCCGCGGCTATAAACCTGGCCGCTTTAGTTTCAATGTTAAAGGTGGTCGTTGCGAGGCCTGCCAAGGTGACGGGGTAAAAAAAGTTGAAATGCACTTCTTGCCAGACGTGTATGTACCCTGTGATATTTGTAAAGGTAAACGCTATAATCGCGAAACATTAGAAATTCGATATAAAGGAAAAAATATTCACGAAGTGTTAGATATGACCATTGAAGAAGCCGGCGGCTTTTTTGAAAACGTCCCCGCTATTTTCAAAAAATTACAGACATTAATGGATGTAGGCCTATCTTATATTCGACTAGGGCAAGCCGCTACTACCTTGTCCGGCGGTGAGGCACAGAGGGTTAAGCTATCGAAAGAGTTGTCGAAGCGAGATACTGGCAAAACCTTATATATTTTAGACGAGCCCACCACTGGCCTGCATTTTCATGACATCCAGCAATTACTGAA
This sequence comes from Oceanicoccus sp., assembly GCA_051277205.1. Lineage (GTDB taxonomy): Bacteria > Pseudomonadota > Gammaproteobacteria > Pseudomonadales > Dasaniaceae > Oceanicoccus. The sequence goes on from JBNMPW010000006.1 coordinate 34,203, forward strand.
TGTATTGCACCGTCTACGTGATCAGGGTAATACTATTGTCGTCATTGAGCACAACCTTGATGTTATTAAAACCGCCGATTGGGTTGTTGATCTAGGCCCAGAAGGCGGTAGCGGCGGAGGCCAGATTATTGCCTCTGGTACGCCAGAAAAGGTTGCCAACAATAAGCGGTCGCATACGGGTAGGTTTTTGAAGCCACTACTTGCCTAAACACGTAAAATAAAAATAGCTAAGCTAACACTGACGCCGAGGAATTTACTGTGCATATGTTATCGCTGTTGTTAACCATTATGTTGACCGCCACCGCATTAAACGTGTATGCGGGCGATTTATCAAAGCCAAGCGCCGCAGCGGTCGAGCTTATTAAACAGCTGGACTTGCGCGAGGGTAAAACTGCTAGCCGGGATTTCCCTGGCTGGCAGCAACCACAACAAATTACCGTTATGATCCCTCCGGGCTTTGAGGGTTTAAGGCAGCCCATGCTGGACGCCATTAAACGACACAGTAGTGATATTCCTATAAAAATTTACAACCTTAATACGCGGCAATTACCGCTGTCATTATTACAAAATACAGACGTCGCCTTTAGCCCTTGTAACACGCAACTACTACAGTTGTTACCGAAAGTGGTTTGGCTACAACAATTTACGTCTGGGGTCGAAAAATGCACTACCACTAGCAACATTGAGCGAAGCGACTTTATTCTTACCAATACTGCAGGTATTGCTGCGCCAACTATCGCCGAACATGCCATTACTTTAATGCTGTCGCTCAGCCGACAACTACCAAGCTATCACCAGCTTCAGCAGCAAAATAAATGGCAGCAGCCAAAGATACTTACTAGCCAAGAATTATCCGGTAAAACTATGTTGGTACTGGGCCTCGGCAGTATTGGCAATCAGGTTGCCAAGCGCGCACATGGCTTAGGCATGCGCGTCATAGCCACCCGCAACTCAAGCCGCAACGGACCAGACTATGTTGATTATGTAGGGTTATCGGATGAGATAATGGACTTAGCCAAGCAAGCCGATGTCGTTGTCAACGCACTGCCTTACACCAAAGCAACCGACAATATTATTAATGGCGAATTTTTCGCAGCACTCAAAAAAAGCAGCTACTATATCTCCGTCGGCCGTGGGAAAACTACCGATTTAGCCGCTCTGACTAGAGCCCTGCAAACACAGCAAATCACCGCGGCAGGTCTTGATGTTACCGAACCAGAACCACTACCCGCTGATCACCCACTTTGGAATATGCATAACGTAATTATTACGCCTCATGTTGCGAGCCTTTCGCAGACAGCAATTGAACGCAGCTTTGTCCTCTATGAAGAAAACTTACGTCGCTATATCAATGGAGACAGATTACTGAATGTTGTTGACTTGAAAAAAGGCTATTAAAATCTAGTTAGACTCTATTGAGGCACCCTGAAAAACTGATACAGTCTGCTTTAGTTAAACGGCCAGAAAATAACAGAAGGACGAACTAATGATTATTGTATTAGCACGTATCGAATCTAGCGCTGATGACATTGCCAATTTACGTCAAGCCATCATCGATATGGAGAAAGCCACCGCGAACGAGCCCGGCAGTATCTCATACGCCTTCGTTTCAGAAATTTCCGATCCAAATTTTATGCGTGTTATTGAACACTGGGAAACTATGGATGCATTGAAAGCTCATTTTCTCACCCCGCATATGGCAGACTTTCAAAAAGCAATGGCCGGCTATCCGCCAAAGTCAGTAGATGTTAAGGTTTATGACATTGCGAAAGAGCTACCTTTTCCTGCCATGTAAACAGACTGCAATGGGTAAAAGGCGGATTAAACACAATATATTTATCGAGACCCTAAAGCCGCCAGCAGGAACAATAGACATAAAAAAGCCGAACTAAATGCTCGGCTTATTTATGTCTACAAATAGTCAGTGATTAACCAACCATTTCCGCAATCAATTAATCTTCTTCACTCTCTAAGACATCAGCGTCTTGAGGACGGTCTACCAACTCTACATAAGCCATAGGGGCTTTGTCGCCAGTACGGAAACCCGCTTTAAGAATACGAATGTAGCCGCCTGGGCGATCCTGATAACGAGGTCCTAAATCGGTGAACAACTTGCCGACAACCGCCTTATCGCGAGTGCGATCAAAAGCCAAACGACGGTTAGCTACCGAATCAATTTTACCTAAAGTGATAAGCGGTTCAGCAAAGCGGCGCAGCTCTTTTGCTTTTGGCAAGGTAGTTTTAATCAGCTCGTGCTCAACTAATGAGTTCGTCATATTGCGGAACATCGCTTTGCGATGTGAGCTATTACGATTTAGTTGGCGGCCACTGTGACGATGACGCATGACTCTATTTCCTATATCTGCTGGGGCGGCAATACCGCCCAAATAAACTTCTGTATTTTTTTGCCTAATGGCTACGAAATTACGGCTTAAGATGCCAGTACTTTGTCGTCATTTTTCAAGCTAGCTGGCGGCCAGTTGTCTAGGCGTAAACCCAGAGACAAACCACGCGAGGCCAATACATCTTTGATTTCTGTCAGTGACTTTTTGCCCAAGTTCGGCGTTTTCAACAATTCAACTTCTGTACGCTGAACAAGGTCACCAATGTAATAAATATTTTCTGCTTTCAGACAATTTGCTGAACGTACTGTCAGCTCAAGGTCATCAACCGGACGCAGCAAGATTGGATCGACTTCGTCTTCCTCTTCCTCTGGCTCAGTTTCTTTTTCACTTTCAAGGTCAACAAATACCGATAACTGCTGCTGCAAAATAGTCGCAGCGCGACGAATTGCTTCTTCAGGATCAATAGTACCGTTGGTCTCTAGATCCAACACCAGCTTATCAAGGTCAGTGCGCTGCTCCACACGAGCACTCTCAACAACATAAGCAACACGGTGAACCGGGCTGAATGAGGCATCAAGTTGTAGACGACCAATGCTGCGAGTTTCCTCTTCGTCACTTTGACGAGCATCTGCAGGCACATAGCCACGACCGCGAGCGATGGTTAGACGCATATTAATGGTGCCCGCTTCGTTCAAGTTAGCAATAACATGTTCTGGGTTTGAAATCTCAACATCTTGGTCAACTTGGATGTCACCCGCAGTAACAGGGCCAGCGCCACTTTTACTCAAGCTAAGAACGGCCTCGTCCTTACCATGCATCAGGATAGAAACACCTTTAAGGTTTAACAGGATTTCAATAACATCTTCCTGAACACCTTCAATTGCGCTGTACTCATGCAAAACACCGTCTATTTCAACTTCGGTGACTGCACAACCAGGCATTGATGACAACAGGATACGGCGCAATGCATTACCCAAAGTATGGCCGAAACCACGTTCTAAAGGCTCTAAAGTTACTTTAGCGCGGGTTGGGTTAACTTCGTCTACATCGATAACGCGTGGCGTTAAAAATTCGTTCACTGCACTTTGCATAGGGGCACCTGTGTAGTAATAATCCTAAAATTGTTAAACGTAAATAATCGCATACGATTACTTAGAATAGAGTTCAACAATCAAATTTTCGTTTATCTCAGAAGGAAGGTCAGCACGATCTGGCTTGGCCTTATATGTTCCTTCCATGCTGCTTGCATTGACTTCAATCCACTCGGGCTCGCCACGTTGTGCTGCCAGCTCAATCGCTTGCTTAACACGCAGTTGGTTCTTGGCCTTTTCACGAACAGAAATTTTGTCACCCGCCTGCACTTGGTAAGAAGCGATATTAACCACTTTCTCATTAACCAAAATAGACTTGTGGGAAACAAGCTGACGAGATTCAGCACGAGTTGAGCCAAAGCCCATACGATAAACAACGTTATCCAAGCGACCTTCTAATAGTTGCAGCAGGTTCTCACCAGTTGCACCCTTCAGACGGGCAGCTTCTTTATAATAATTGCGGAATTGCTTTTCCAGTACGCCATAGATGCGACGAACCTTTTGCTTTTCACGCAGCTGAACACCGTAGTCAGACAAACGACCGCGACGGGCGCCGTGTGCACCGGGTGCAGTTTCAGCTTTACACTTTGAGTCCAGAGGACGAACACCGCTCTTTAAGAACAGGTCTGTGCCTTCTCTTCTGGACAGCTTACAAGTTGGGCCTAAATACCGAGCCATGATTGTATTCCTGTATTAAATTCTTAAACGCGACGTTTCTTGGGAGGACGACAGCCGTTATGTGGAATTGGCGTTACATCGTTAATACTGCCAATTTTATAGCCGACATTGTTAAGTGCACGAACCGCAGACTCGCGACCAGGACCGGGGCCCTTCACTTCAACGTCTAGATTTTTCAAACCGTATTCTTGCGCCGCAAGGCCAGCACGCTCAGCAGCTACCTGCGCAGCAAACGGCGTACTTTTACGAGAACCACGGAAACCAGAACCACCAGCTGTAGCCCAAGACAACGCATTGCCTTGACGGTCAGTGATAGTAATGATGGTATTGTTAAAAGAAGCATGGATATGGGCAATGCCATCCACAACTGTCTTTTTGACCTTTTTACGGGCCGGCTTCTTATCTTTAGCCATTTTATTCCTACTCTAATATCAACGCTACAAAAGTGATGTAGCTACACTAGTACCGCCGTAAATACTCTATTTACGGATCGGTTTGCGAGGCCCCTTACGAGTCCTAGCATTGGTCTTAGTACGCTGACCACGCATTGGCAGATTTCTACGGTGGCGAAGACCACGGTAGCAACCCAAATCAAGCAAACGCTTGATGTTCATTGACACCTGACGCCGTAGATCACCTTCAACACTTAACTTGCTAACTTCAGCACGCAAAGTATCTAACTGCTCTTCTGACAAAGTGCCAATTTTAGTGTCTTCAGCAACACCGGTCGATGCACACAACTGCCGGGCAGTTGTACGACCAACGCCGTAAATATAGGTCAACGAAATCACCGCATGTTTGTGATCGGGGATGTTGACACCTGCTATACGAGCCATCCAAATTACTCCAAAACTTTCATTGTTTACTTAAAACCGGCATTTATAGCCATTTGGTTTCAAGTTAACACTAGACTGTGTTCATCGATTGAGGCTTTGATCACGGATTAGCACCGAGATCAGACTACCCCTCGCAAAAGGCGCAACAGTTTAGCGTCAGATTAATAAAAAATCAACCTGAGCATCACCGCTTTGCTTAGCCTTGACGCTGCTTATGGCGTGGTTCGGTATTACAAATAATACGAACAACACCCTTGCGGCGAACGACCTTGCAGTCACGACAGATTCTTTTCACAGAAGCACGAACTTTCATTTTACTTCTCCAGTACACTCACCAAAAAGCGAGTCTTAACAACAACCCCGGCTAACCGCCGCGGCCTCTACCATAACCTTTCAAATTAGCCTTCTTCATCATCCCTTCATATTGATGGGACATTAGGTGAGACTGCACCTGAGACATAAAGTCCATAACAACAACTACAACGATCAGCAAAGAAGTACCACCTAAGTAAAAAGGTACATTCCACATCACCACCAGAAACTGCGGCAACAAACAAACCAGTGCTATATACATCGAGCCAAACATGGTCAATCGCGTCATTACACTATCGATGTAATTAGCTGTTTGATCTCCTGGACGAATCCCGGGTAAGAAAGCACCGGAACGTTTCAGGTTATCTGCCATTTCTTTGGGGTTAAACATCAACGCCGTATAGAAAAAGCAAAAGAAAACTATCAACATGGTGAACAGTAAAATGTTCAGTGGCTGACCTGGGCCAATTGCCAAGGAAACCTCTTGTAGCCACTCCATGCCTTCACCCTGACCAAACCATTGGGCAATAGAGGCTGGGAACAGTAACAATGAGCTTGCAAAGATCGCAGGAATAACACCCGCCATATTGACCTTCATTGGCAGATGACTTTGCTGCCCCTGCATAACCTTATTGCCCTGCTGCCGCTTGGCATAGTTCACAGTGATACGACGCTGACCACGCTCTATAAATACTACTAGGTAAATAACCGCGATGGCTAAAGCCAATATCAATAACAACACCATGATATTAATCTCACCCTGACGGGCTTGCTCAATAGACTGGCCAATAGCAGACGGCAATCCCGCGACGATACCTGCGAATATCAGTAAGGATATCCCGTTACCTATACCGCGCTCAGTAACCTGCTCACCAAGCCACATCATAAATACCGCACCTGTCACTAGTGACACAATAGCCGTAAAGTAAAATGACATGCCTACACTGTAAGCCATACCGGAGTTGGCTAAGCCAACAACCATACCGGTACCCTGAACTGTCGCAAGAATAACGGTTAAATAACGTGTGTACTGGCTGATCTTACGACGACCGGCCTCACCTTCTTTCTTTAATGCTTCTAGTTGTGGGCTTACCGCCGACATCAACTGCATAATAATAGAAGACGATATGTAAGGCATAATGCCCAATGCTAGGATACTCATCCGCTCCAAAGCACCACCAGAAAACATATTAAACAGACCGAGCACAGTGCCCTGATTCTGATTAAACATGGCTGCGATTTGATCGGGGTTAATACCCGGGACCGGAATGTGCGTACCAATCCGATAAATAATTATGGCTAACAAAACAAATCTTAGGCGAGCCATAAGCTCACCTAATCCATTTTGTTTTCCGCCAGATAGCAGCCCTTTATTCATCTAACGATTATTCCTCGACCTTTCCGCCGGCTTTCTCGATCGCTTCACGAGCGCCCTTAGTCACACCTAAGCCCTGAATAGTTACAGCTTTTGTGACATCGCCTGACAAGAATATCTTCGCGCGCTCAATATGAGTGCCGACTAAATCAGCACGTTTAAGTGCACTTAAATCAATAACATCATCGGAGATCGCCGCTAATTCGCTGGTCCGAATCTGAGCAGTAACGCGTGCGATGCGCGAAGTAAAACCATACTTCGGCAGACGCTTCTGCATTGGCATTTGGCCACCCTCAAAACCGGGACGAACATTGCCGCCGCTTCGAGATTTCTGACCCTTATGGCCACGACCAGCAGTTTTACCATTACCACTACCAATACCACGGCCAACTCGCTTGGCGCTGTGCTTAGCGCCAGGTGCTGGGCTAAGGGTATTTAAACGCAATTCGTCGGACATTATTATTCCTCAACTCTTATCAAGTAGCTGACTTGGTTAATCATACCGCGAGTAGAAGGAGTGTCTTCCACTTCAACAGTGTGATTAATACGACGCAGACCCAAGCCCGCAACAGATGCTTTATGAGCTGGCATACGCCCATTTGTACTGCGAACCAGTGTCACTTTAATTGTCTTCTTGGCCATCTTTATAACCTTGAACTGTCAAACGGGCTAAACGCCGCGTCTGCTTAATTTAAAATTTCTTCTACAGTCTTACCGCGACGAGTAGCCACCTGCTCTGGAGAAGCCATTGTTTCTAGCGCCTTAAATGTCGCACGAACAACGTTTACCGGATTGGTTGAGCCGTAGCATTTCGCTAATACGTTATGCACCCCAGCTAATTCCAACACTGCTCGCATGGCGCCACCGGCGATAACGCCAGTACCCTGTGACGCAGGCTGCATATAAACTTTGGATGCACCGTGGTTTGCCTTGATGGCGTACTGAATAGTGTCACCATTCAGATCAACATCAATCATATTACGGCGAGCAGCTTCCATAGCTTTCTGGATAGCGACAGGCACTTCACGCGCCTTGCCACGACCGAAGCCTACTTTACCGTTACCGTCACCAACAACAGTCAGTGCTGTGAAGCCGAATATTCGACCACCTTTTACAACTTTGGCAACACGATTAACCTGGACTAGCTTCTCTTGTAAGCCGTCGGATTGTTCGTTACCGCCTTTAGAGTCTTTAAAAGCCATTTTTCAAAACCTTGAGTTTGAAACTTTAGAATTGAAGGCCGCCTTCACGGGCAGCTTCAGCCAGGGCCTTAACACGGCCATGGTATTTAAATCCGCTACGATCAAAAGCAACATCTGTTACACCAGCCGCTTTAGCGCGCTCGGCAATCAACTTACCAACACTAGTAGCGGCATCGGTATTACCGGTGCTGCCACTGCGAAGGCTTGTATCCAAAGTGGAAGCGCTAGCTAAAACTTTGTCGCCGTCAGGACCAATTACTTGTGCGTAAATGTGCTGCGAAGTGCGATGAACACTCAGGCGATTAGCACCTAACTCACGCATCTTTGCGCGAGCTCGGCGAGCACGACGCAATCTTGAAATTTTCTTGTCGCTCATACTAGTACCTATTACTTCTTCTTAGCTTCTTTACGGCGTACATGCTCGTCGGAATAACGAATGCCTTTGCCTTTGTAAGGCTCTGGCGGACGGAATGCACGGATTTCAGCAGCTACTTGACCAATCTGTTGTTTATCAACACCCTTCAGTATGATTTCTGTCTGTGAAGGTGTTTCAGCAGAAACACCTTCAGGTAAAACATAATCAACTGGGTGTGAAAAACCCAAGCTTAGGTTCAATGTGTTGCCCGTCGCTTTAACACGATAACCAACACCATTTAGCTCTAATTTTTTCTGGAAGCCGGTGCTAACACCGATAACCATATTATTAACCAATGCGCGGGTTGTACCCGCTAACGCCCAAGCTTCTCTTTCGTCGTTACGACCAACGAAAACCAACTTGTTGTCTTCCTGGCTAATTTCAACCTTATCGTTAACACCCCAGCTCATACTTTCCTTGGCGCCTTTAACAGTCACATCTTGACCATCAATTTTAACTTCGACACCAGCCGGAATTTCTACGGGGCTTTTTGCTACTCTAGACATAGTCTTAAACTCACTAAATTCAAATTGTACTCAATTACATTTACTTAATCGGAGTACAGCCCTAATTAAAATACAGTGCAGAGCACTTCGCCGCCAACACCTGCTGCACGTGCAGCACGGTCAGTCATAACACCTTTAGATGTAGATACAATCGCCACACCCAAACCACCACGTACTTTTGGCAACTCGTCTTTGCCAGAATATGCACGCAGACCTGGGCGACTAACACGATCGATTTCAACAATTACTGGTTTACCCTGAAAATACTTAAGCTCGACGATCAAGCTAGGCTTACCTTCAATAGCCTCGGTACGGAAACCGCCAACAAAACCTTCGTCTTGCAACACTTTAGATACAGCCGACTTCAGTTTTGAAGCTGGCATAACCACATCAGCTTTACCAGCCATCTGTGCGTTACGAATCCGGGTTAGCATATCCGCTACGGGATCTTGCATGCTCATATATTTGCTCCTAAAGCTCTTGTCTGTTTAGGCAAAAGCCCTAATTCAATAAAGTCTGTCAATTAACTCTGCTGGTAAAACTATTACCAACTTGCCTTTACTAGGCCAGGTACATCACCGCGCATTGCTGCTTCACGCAGCTTGTTACGACAAAGGCCAAATTTACGATAAACACCGTGTGGACGACCAGTAATCTGGCAGCGACGCTGCTGGCGAACTGGGTTAGCATCACGCGGCAGTTGTTGCAACTTGATCTGTGCGTTCCACTTGTCGTCATCACTCGCTTCAACATCTTTTAAGATTGCTTTCAGCTCAGCACGTTTACCAGCAAACTTCTTAACAGTTGCTGTACGCTTTGCTTCGCGCGCGATCATTGATTTCTTTGCCATAACTTATTACCTTTCGCCTTAACTCTTAAACGGGAAGCCAAATGATTTCAACAAAGCTAGACCTTCATCATTAGTCCGCGCTGTCGTGGTAATGGTGATATCCATGCCACGTATTTTATCAATCTTGTCATAGTCGATTTCAGGAAAGATAATTTGCTCGGTTACACCCATAGCAAAGTTACCGCGACCATCGAATGACTTGGGCGAGATACCGCGAAAGTCACGTATACGTGGGATCGAAATACTGATCAAGCGATCCAAAAACTGAAACATTTGATCGCCACGTAAAGTCACCTTACAACCGATCGGCCAACCTTCACGTACTTTAAAGGCGGCAATTGATTTACGTGCTTTGGTAACTACCGGCTTTTGTCCACTAATCTGTTGCATATTGCTAACAGCAGCTTCCAATACCTTCTTATCGCCCAACGCTTCACCAACACCCATATTTAGGGTGATCTTGGTTAAGCGCGGAACCTGCATAACGTTCTCTAGGCCCAGCTCTTCTTTCAGCTTTGCGGCAAGTTCGTTCTTGTATACTTCTCTTAAATTAGCCATTTACTTTTTTCCCAGCTCGCTCTGTGTCGGCACTGTAATTCAATGTATTGAATTACGCGTCGATCTGTTCGCCGCTTGATTTAAAGATGCGTACTTTCTTGCCATCTTCTTCTTTAAAACCAACACGATCCGCTTTACTAGTAGTAGGATTAAAAATTCCTACATTAGAAATTTGAATCGGCGCTTCTTTTTCAATAATTCCGCCAGGCACGTTAGCCTGTGGATTTGGCTTCTGATGCTTTTTAATCATGTTCACACCAGATACTAGCGCACGATTATCACCAACTAGACTGACAATCTTACCGCGCTTGCCTTTATCCTTACCTGCCAAGACGATTACTTCGTCTTCTCGCTTAATCTTACGCATTTGTGATCCTCAACTCTCTTCGCTTCTGTTCTCAGCCTGAACTTACAGTACTTCGGGAGCCAGAGAGATAATCTTCATAAATTTCTCACCGCGCAGCTCGCGGGTAACCGGGCCAAAGATACGAGTACCAATGGGGGCATCCTGAGCATTCAGAATTACCGCTGCATTGTCGTCAAACTTAATCAAGGAACCATCACCGCGACGCACACCCTTCTTAGTACGAACAACAACCGCCGTCACTACTTGACCTTTTTTAACTTTGCCACGTGGAATTGCTTCCTTAACAGTGACTTTAATCAGGTCGCCGATGCGGGCATAACGACGATGTGAACCGCCTAATACCTTAATACACATCACGCGGCGAGCACCGCTGTTGTCTGCTACATCTAGATACGATTCTGTCTGAATCATGTTTTACTCCAAACCTTTCTGTGCGTTTTAGCCCAGGTCAAACCCTGGATGGATCACTTAAACTTGAGCAGCGATCTCTTCAATTTTTTCCAATTTCCAAGTTTTAGTCTTGGAGTAAGGAGAAGTCTCAGCGATTGTTACTAAATCACCAATTTTGCACTCATTGTTTTCATCATGAGCATGTAACTTTGATGAACGGACCAAGTATTTCCCATAAATAGGGTGTTTAACCTTACGCTCAATCAGCACTGTAATGGTTTTATCCATCTTGTCACTAACCACCTTACCAGTGGTAGTACGGGCACTTTTCTCTGCTGACATCTTAGTTACCTGCCTTTTGTGAAATTACAGTTTTAACTCGCGCAATATCTCTGCGAGCTTCTTTTAGCAGGTGGTTTTGACCCAACTGCCCTGTAGCCTGTTGCATGTTCAGTTTAAACTGCGCTTCGCGAAGTTTAATCAGTTCTGCGTTCAGGTCTTCTACAGACTTTTCACGTAAATCAGACGCTTTCATTACATTACCGACCGTTTAACAAATGTGGTTGCTACCGGAATCTTGGCTGCTGCTAGAGCAAAAGCTTCCCGAGCCATCTCTTCAGTTACGCCCTGCACTTCATATAATACTTTGCCAGGCTGAACTAGAGCTACCCAATATTCAACATTACCCTTACCTTTACCCTGACGAACTTCCAAGGGCTTACCAGTAATGGGTTTATCGGGGAACACACGAATCCAAATTTTACCGCCACGTTTAATATGACGAGTCATTGCACGACGCGCTGCTTCGATCTGACGAGCCGTGATACGACCACGACCAACCGCTTTTAAACCAAACTCACCGAAGCTGATCTTACTGCCACGATGTGCAAGGCCACGGTTACGACCTTTGTGCGCTTTACGAAACTTTGTACGTTTAGGTTGTAGCATTTGCTGAACCCTTACCTTCTAAATTCTTCTAGTGACCGCAGGCTTAATTGCCGGCGCCTTTTTTAGCTTTTGTGTTCTTTGTGCTTTTTGTATCAGCCTCTACAACATTGCCGATAACTTCGCCCTTGAAGATCCACACTTTGACACCGATGATGCCGTAAGTTGTATTTGCTTCATATGGGGCATAGTCAATGTCAGCACGAAGTGTATGCAATGGCACACGGCCCTCACGATACCATTCGGTACGAGCAATTTCTGCTCCGCCAACACGACCACTTACCTGGATTTTTATGCCCTGAGCACCTTGTCGCATAGCATTTTGAACGACACGCTTCATGGCGCGACGGAACATAACCCGACGCTCCAGCTGACCCGCAACATTTTGTGCGACCAACTTAGCATCCAAATCAGGCTTACGAATTTCTTCGATATTGATGTGCACTGGCACACCCATTTTTTCGCCTAACTCTTTGCGCAATTTATCTACATCTTCACCTTTCTTGCCGATAACAATACCGGGCCGAGCAGTGTGTATAGTAATTCGAGCAGTTTGCGCGGGACGCTCAATGACGATCCGGCTTACTGAAGCACTCTCAAGTTTTTTCTCGAGAAAGCTACGAACTTCCAAATCATTAATCAGGTGGTCGGCGTAGTTACTACCTTCGGCATACCAAATAGAAGTATGCTCTTTTGTAATACCTAAACGTATGCCTGTTGGGTGTACTTTCTGACCCATCTGGTCGTCTCCTAGTCTTCTTCGCTATCGCTAACTTTAACGGTAATGTGACAAGAACGCTTAAGGATGCGATCTGCACGACCTTTAGCCCGTGGACGAAGACGCTTTAGTGTCCTGCCCTCATCAACAAAGATGGTCGATACTGATAACTCATCAACATCTGCACCTTCGTTATGCTCTGCGTTTGCGATAGCAGAGTTTAAAATCTTCTTCACGATCTCAGCAGCTTTCTTGTTGCTAAAATCCAGAATATCCAGAGCCACTTCAACTTCTTTTCCGCGGATCTGGTCGGCAATCAAACGCACCTTTTGTGCAGATATTTGCGCGCCAGTTAATTTTGCTGAAACTTCCATCAGTCTTTACCTTCTATCAGATCAAGCGCTTAGCGCTTCGCTTTCTTATCGGCAACGTGGCCGCGATAAGTACGAGTAGCACTAAATTCGCCTAATTTGTGGCCAACCATGTCTTCAGTTACGAACACAGGTATGTGTTGACGACCATTGTGAACAGCGATAGTCAGACCCACCATATCGGGAGCGATCATCGAACGACGAGACCAAGTTTTAATTGGACGTTTATCATTACTTTCGAGCGCGGTCTCAACTTTCTTCATCAAGTGAAGATCGATAAATGGACCTTTTTTTAGTGAACGTGGCACAGCACCTTCCTCTCTATTCTTCTATCTACTAACGCTGTTATTTAGCGTTACGTTTACGAACAATCAGCTTATTAGTGCGCTTGTTCTTACGAGTCTTATAACCCTTGGTTGGCATACCCCAAGGCGATACAGGATGACGACCACCAGAGGTACGGCCTTCGCCACCACCATGCGGGTGATCAACTGGGTTCATAGCAACGCCGCGAACGGTTGGACGCACACCGCGCCAGCGTGAAGCACCCGCCTTACCTAACTTCCGCAGACTGTGCTCGCTATTGGATACTTCACCCAATGTCGCGCGACACTCTGACAAAATCTTACGCATCTCACCGGAGCGCAAACGTAAAGTTACATATTGGCCATCACGAGCAACCAATTGCGCAGAAGTACCCGCACTACGGGCGATCTGCGCACCTTTACCTGGCTTCATTTCGATACAGTGAACAACACTACCTACCGGAATATTGCGCAATGGCAACGTGTTTCCCGCCTTAATCGCTGCTGCATCACCAGACATAATCTGATCATCAGCCTTCACACCCTTAGGTGCGATTATGTAGCGACGCTCACCGTCCGCATATAGAACTAATGCGATATTGGCACTGCGATTTGGGTCGTATTCAAGACGCTCAATTTTGGCCGGAACGCCATCTTTGTTGCGCTTGAAATCTATTAGCCTGTAATGCTGCTTGTGACCACCACCGATATGACGGGTAGTGATACGGCCATTATTGTTACGACCGCCGTTTTTGCTTTGCTTTTCCAGCAAGGGCGCATATGGCGCACCTTTATGCAGATCTGCATGAACAATACGAACCACATGGCGGCGACCAGGAGATGTGGGTTTAGCTTTTACAATTGCCATCGTCTTCTCTACCTTTCGCCAATCAATCTATAATTGCAAAGTCGATTTCCTGACCCTGCGCCAAGCGTACATAAGCCTTTTTCCAACTAGGTTTCGCAGCTAATCCAAACTTGTTGCGCTTAACCTTGCCTTTGACGTTCACCGTTTGAACGCCTTCGACTTTGACCTTGAATAATTTTTCAACAGCTTTTTTTACTTCAAGCTTAGTTGCGTCAACCGCAACCCTGAAAACCACCTGGTCTTCACCCATCGCTGCTTTCTCAGAAACATGAGGGCCTTTCAGAACCGTATACAGTCTTTCTGCATTCATCCTAATAACTCCTCAAACTTCTTAAGAGCCGACACAGTGATAAACACCTTGTCCGCCGCAATCATGCTAACCGGGTCAATACCTGCAACATCAACTGTGCTAACTTTATGCAAGTTACGCGCAGCAAGATAAAGGTTGGTAGATACATCTTCAGTAACTAGGAGCGCACTGTCAGCACCGAAACCGGCAAGTACTTTAACCAATGCTTTCGTCTTAGGCTGTTTTAGCGCCAGCTCGTCAACAACAATCAAACGCTCATTACGAGTCAGCTCTGAAAGTATTGAACGCATGGCTGCGCGATACATTTTTTTGTTAACTTTCTGCGAGTGATCTTGAGGCTGAGCCGCAAACGTCACACCACCAGAGCGCCATATCGGCGAGCGAATAGTACCAGCACGTGCACGACCAGTACCCTTCTGACGCCAAGGCTTTTTACCGCCACCAGAAACCGCAGCGCGGTTTTTTTGAGCACGAGTGCCTTGACGGGCACCGGCCAAATAGGCAGTAACAACCTGATGAACCAGGTCTTCGTTAAATTCTTTGGCGAAATTAGCATCGGACACTTCAATAGCACCGGTTGCTTTTTTCTTGCCAACAGTAAAGGTAGCTAATTCCATGATTAAGCCCCCTTAACTTTAGTGGCTGGACGAACGATTATGTCGCCGCCGGGAGCGCCAGGGATGGCACCCTTAATTAATATCAAATTACGAGCCTCATCAACTCGAACCACTTCCAGCGTTTGGATAGTGACACGCTCGGCACCCATATGACCGGACATTTTCTTACCTTTGAAAACGCGACCTGGAGTCTGGCACTGACCGATAGAACCGTTTGAACGGTGAGAGATAGAGTTACCGTGAGTAGCATCTTGCATCTGGAAGTTCCAACGCTTGATACCACCCTGGAAGCCTTTACCTTTAGACTGACCAGTCACATCAACCTTTTGGCCAACTGCAAAAGTATTTACGGTTAACTCAGCGCCAACTTCTGGAGCCTCATCACCTGCGTCTAAACGGAATTCCCACATACCGCGACCAGCTTGAACGCCAGCCTTAGCAAACTGACCTGCGTCAGTTTTAGATACGCGAGATGCTTTGCGTGCGCCAGTGGTAATCTGAATAGCACTATAGCCATCAGACTCACTAGTCTTGACGCGAGTAACACGGTTAGGATCAACCTCAACCACTGTTACCGGGATAGATACACCCTCGTCTGTGAAGACTCGGGTCATGCCAGTCTTACGACCGACTAAACCAATTGTCATTGTTCTAACCTCTAAGTGTACGGGGCTTAACCCTCTATGGCCGACCCCAGAGCACTAAACAGCACAAGGAGATCGTTACACAACCCGAATTATTCGGGCGGTCTTTCTCGTTAAAGAAAGTAATTTAATGTTTCGTGATTCACGTTGGTAAAGCTATTGCTTAACCAAGGCTAATCTGGACTTCTACACCAGCCGCCAAGTCCAACTTCATCAACGCATCAACCGTCTTTTCTGTTGGCTCAACAATGTCTAACAAACGCTTGTGAGTGCGGATCTCGTATTGATCACGAGCATCCTTGTTCACGTGCGGTGAAATCAATACAGTAAAGCGCTCTTTGCGAGTAGGCAGTGGAATCGGACCACGAACCTGCGCGCCAGTGCGCTTAGCTGTTTCTACAATCTCTTCGGTAGACACGTCGATTAGGCGATGGTCAAAAGCCTTTAAACGAATTCTGATTCGTTGATTCTGCACAGACCAAACTCCAATCGTTTTTTAACAGGGGCACACCAACATTAGCTGGGGCTACCCGAAATAAGGAAAGCGGATTCTATAGATGCACCCGCATACTGTCAACACCAATCTTCAACAAAAGCCATAAATATCGAGCAAACCTTGCATAGATAAAATACTCAATATTATCAACAGCTTAACTTTAAGCACTGAGGCCCAACACTAACAGAGCCTAGCGTGATGACTGCTTTTCTAACCGGTAAATATGCCATCTTAAAAAAGCTTCCATTTATAAATAAAATCCTTACAGCCACCCATTCCTAGCATAGCTGCAGACTAATTTGTGGCAACCTCTATCATGACGCTAGTCTAAGGGGGCTGAGCCCGCCCGCTTGCGTTGATTGACGCACTGAAGACATCATCTACGGTAAATTGTAAAACGGCAATTCTTGCGCCGCCTAGACCAGCAGGCCACCCCATGACTGGAGCGCAAATAATAAAAGCCCGTCCCACAAAAAAGGGCCACCAATGGCGACCCTTTTTTAGCTCTGCTAATTACCGCAAAGCGACTGACGGCTAAAAGTTATTCAACAACTTTAGCAACAACACCAGCACCCACCGTACGACCACCTTCACGGATAGCGAAGCGTAAGCCTTCATTCATCGCTATTGGATTGATCAAGGTAACCGTCATTTGTACGTTATCGCCCGGCATTACCATTTCGGTACCTTCAGGTAATTCACACGCACCCGTAATGTCCGTAGTACGGAAGTAAAACTGTGGACGGTAGCCTTTAAAGAATGGCGTATGACGACCACCTTCATCTTTACCCAACACATAAACTTCAGCTTCAAACTTGGTGTGCGGCTTGATTGAACCAGGCTTACACAGCACTTGACCACGCTCTACGTCTTCGCGCTTAGTACCACGCAACAATGCACCAATGTTCTCCCCTGCACGACCTTCGTCAAGCAGCTTGCGGAACATTTCAACACCCGTACAGGTGGTTGTTTGTGTTTCACGGATACCCACGATTTCTACATCGTCACCGGTGTTAACAATACCGCGCTCAACTCGACCCGTTACAACCGTACCACGACCTGAAATTGAGAATACGTCTTCGATAGGCATGATGAAATCACCGTCGATAGCACG
>JBNMPW010000007.1:0-49276 GCA_051277205.1 Oceanicoccus sp.
TAATTTAGCGGCGGGCATAGTGGTTGCCAAATTGGGTACGGCGGCTATCAGTGCGCCTGAGTTGCGGCGCGCCGTTAATGTCGAGCAAGGCTCCGAGCGCGGCGCGGTTTCCTTGGAGCAATTAATTATCGCTTTAGATGATGCTCACGCCGATGGTGAAAAAGTGGTTTTCACCAATGGCTGTTTTGATATTATTCACGCCGGCCATGTCGGTTATTTGGAGCAGGCTCGTGAGTTGGGTGATCGTTTAATTGTGGCGATTAACAGCGATGAGTCGGTGGTTCGTTTGAAGGGGCCAGGTCGGCCAATCAATCCTGTCGATCGGCGTATGGCGGTTTTAGCCGGTTTGGAATCTGTAGATTGGGTAGTGAGTTTTGATGGCGACACGCCAGAATCTTTGATCGAAGCCGTTAAGCCGGATGTGTTGGTGAAAGGCGGGGACTACGATAAAAAAGGCGTGGTTGGCTGGGAGATTGTCGAAGCTTATGGCGGCTCTGTCAGTGTGCTATCGTTTTTTGATGATTGCTCAACCACGGCGATTGTTGAAAAAGTATTAGAAAAAAACAGATAGTTTTTCTATGTCAACGGCGGGCTTAAACCGATTGGCTTAACTCAGCTGGATGGCCGTAAGGCCTTTTCAACCGCCTGCACATTGGCAATCAGATGCGCAGGGTTAATAGTACCGACAATCGCGCTGCTTATGCCTGGGTGAGAAAAAATAAAATCCATACTTTGTTGTACCGGGTCTTCGCCGTCTAGACACAAATGGCCGCTGGCAAATGCCTTTTTAATTAACAAGCCTTTGTTTTTTTGCTGGCAATAGTCAATCACCGGCGCTTCATCGCGATACTCCAAATTATAAGTTGCCATCACTGCATCTGTTGCTGCCGCTGCGGCTAAACCACCGTCGACAGTTTTAGTTGACATGCCATAGGCGCGGATTAAACCCTCTTGTTTGCAGCGTGCCAATTCTTGCAACACTTCATGCTGCTCAATGATATCGATATCATTACCGTCGGAATGTACTAGCACAATATCGATAAAATCTGTCTGTAAGCGTTGCAGGCTTCGCTCAATACTAAAGCGGGTGTGGTCGGCGCTAAAATTAAATGATGATTCGCCGCTATCAAAATCTTCGCCTACTTTTGAACAAATCACCCAGTGTTGGCGTTGGCCGGCTAGCAATGGCCCAAGACGCTGTTCGCTAATACCATAGGCTGGCGCGGTGTCGATTAAATTAATACCGAGGTCACGGGCCTGATCGATTAATGCTTGAGCGCTGTTGTCGTCAGGAATAGTAAAGTCGTTAGGATATTTAACGCCTTGATCGCGGCCCAGTTTTACTGTGCCCAAACCGATTGGGCTAACGTTAATGCCGGTGTTGCCAAATGCGCGTTGTTTCATAAAAATTCCGTATGGAAAAATTAAGCCTTAGCAAACAAGGTTTCCCAGCAAGGGCTGGCAACTTGTGGGCAATTTAATGCCGGCAGCTGACTCTGATCTGCCTGTGGTTTGATATGGTCGCCATCTAATAGAGCAATTATTTCATCAGCCATATTGGGTGCTAAGGTTAATTTAGTGGGCCAACCAACAATCACATTGTTGCAGTTACCGGCATTGGCGGCAAAAGCCTTATCGGGTTTGATGAGGCCTTTTTGTTTTGGTTCGGCGCGATCGATATACAACGTAACCCATTCGCTGTCACTAAAATCTAACCACGGGAACAAATCCGCTAATTCAATTTTTGCTTTGGCGATTAATGCCTCGTCAGTCATTGTGTGACCGTCGGTAGCGAGATCGCCCCCTAAGTACCAGACCGTGTTACCGTCTTCCGTATGGTGGCTGGAAACTGTTAATCGGGGGGACGGGTTACTGCCCATACAATGTGCGTAAATAGGGTGTGGGAAATTGTGCTTTACCAGCACTTGTTTCAATGGGCGTCGCTGCATCACCGGTTGTTTAATGTCGAGTGCTTGGCATAATTGCTCATTACCTTCGCCGGCAGTAAATACAAAGCGCTGGGCTTTAATATTAACGCTGTGCTCGCCATCGCTCGCCAGTAAGCTCTCCACATTACCTTTTGAGTCACGGTTGAATTGGCTGTGCTGCCAATCAATTTTCAGTACCCTGCCGCGCATATTATTGGCCAGCGTCGTTACCACCGATGGCACGTCTAGCACTAAATCAACCAGCTTATAGAGGCTACCTTTAAACGCCGAGTCTTGGAACACCGGTGGGCGATCAGCTTTGCTGACATTTTCTACTCTGCCGCGGGTTATCTTGCTGGCGAAAAAAGAGGTGACTTTAGAGGTGATCGATTGGCTTGACCACATATAAAAATGGTCACTCAACACCTTGGCATTTGAAAGATCGACATCACCTTGACCTTTCAGGCAACGCCGCCAAAGATCGGGCATATCGGCAATCGCTTCCGAAGCACCTGTCAGTGAGCCTGCTAAGGCATATTTAATGCCGCCGTGAATCATGCCTTGGGAGGCGATGGTTTGCATGCCGCCCAGTTCAGTCTGTTCAAACAAAACCGCGTGGTAACCGGCGTTGCATAAACGGTTTAGCAGCCAAAGGCCGGCAATGCCGCCGCCGACGATGGCGATATCTACAGTGATGCTTTGTGCTGTCATGGCGCCAGATAGAGTTAAGTGCTGAGTGGAAAGATGGCGAGGATTATAGCGTATTTTAACGCGGCGGATAGCAATGCTGGCCTCGCCAGTCGTAAATCGTTATTCTAGCTTTTCTTCTACCTACTGGCTTTGCTCAAAATTTATGCCCCGCTTTCTCTACACCCTGCTGTTTTATTTGTTAACGCCGATAGTGATACTGCGCTTGCTCTATCGCAGTATCAAGGCGCCTGCGTATCGGCAGCGTATCGGTGAGCGCTTTGGATTTGTGCCAGCGGCTGCGTTAACAGGGCTTAGCGATGAAAAGTGTATTTGGCTGCACGCGGTTTCAGTCGGAGAAACTATTGCTGCGGTACCGCTAGTGAAGCAATTACAGCAGCGTTATCCCCAGCAGCCAATTGTTGTCACTACCATGACGCCAACCGGCTCCGAGCGGGTGAAGGCCTTATTAGGTGATTCGGTTTATCATATTTATGCGCCCTATGATTTACCCGACGCAATTGCGCGGGTGATACAAAAAATTCGACCCAGTATGCTGGTGATTATGGAAACCGAGTTGTGGCCTAATACGATTGCCCAATGTTGGCAAAAAAAAATTCCGGTGTTATTGGCCAATGCTAGACTGTCGGAGAAATCAGCGAGTGGATATCAGCGGCTCAGTGCCTTGACCGCACCGATGTTGGGTGGCCTTTCCGCGGTGGTGGCGCAAAATCAGGCAACGGCTGATCGTTTTCTCAGCTTGGGTTTAGCGCCCCAAAAGGTCGTTGTTAGTGGCAGTATTAAATTTGATGTCAGCGTTGAGCCGGTCTTAAAAGAGGCCGCCAGCGCTTTAAAAACACAGTGGAGTCAGCAGGGGCAGCGATTCATTATTATTGCCGCCAGCACCCGCCAAGGTGAAGACGAAATTATCTTGCAGGCCTATAAGCAGTGTTTAGAAAAAATCCCCGAATTGTTATTGATTTTAGTACCGCGCCATCCCGAGCGTTTTCAGCAAGTGGCGACGATGATCAGCGTTGCTAACTTAAGCATACAGCGCCGTTCGCAAATGGCTAAAGGTGCAACGCAAGTTGATGTTGATCCCTGCACCCAAGTGCTGTTGGGCGATAGCATGGGTGAGTTGATGCTGCTTTATGGTTGTGCGGATATCGCTTTTGTTGGCGGCAGTTTAGTGGCGACCGGTGGCCATAATATGTTGGAGCCCGCGGCTTGGGGTTTACCGGTAATGACGGGACCCAGCAATTTTAACTTTGAAGAGATTAGCGCGTTATTACAAAACGCCGGTGCATTAACGCAGGTCGCCGATGGTGAGCAATTACAACAGCGATGGTTGTCGCTGGCGGCAGATAAAAGCAGCAGGGAACAGCAAGGCAATAATGCGCGGCAAACTATCGCCGCTAATAGCGGGGCTTTAGAGCGTTTGTTGGCGGAGATTGATCAGCTCAAGCAAACACCCTGATTTCAGTCCGCCGTTTAGGGAATAGGTTCAGGGTGTTAAATATTGTTGATATTGGTTAGCGGTCGGCGCATCGGGTGACACCATCCACGCATTCAGGTCGTAAATATCTTTCGGCGTTAATATACCCGCGGCACGTTTTAGCTTAAGCATATTCAATACATAGTCATAACGTGAGTTAGCGAGATCGCGGATCGATGCGTATAACGAACGTTGCGCTTGCAGTACATCAACGATATTGCGTGTACCTACTTCATAGCCAGCCTCAGTTGCTTCTAATGCGCTGCTAGTAGAAACAATGGCTTGGCTACGCGCTTTTACCCGTTGTACATCGGTGGTTACAGTGATGTGCGAGGCCCGCGCATTACGAATAACGATACGCTGAGTGTCGATTTTATTTTGCAGCGCGCTGTTATATTGCTGATAGGCTTGACGACGTTGAGAGCTTATGCGCCCGCCGGTGAAGATAGGTACTTCAAGGCTGATGGTGAGGACTTCTGATTCGAACGCAGAATCAATCGGTAAGTTTGATGTTGGAGATGCGTCAATCGTCAGCTCATTATCTCCGTCGTCTTCAAAGTCATTATAGGTAAAGCTGCCGGTAACCTTAGGGGCGTGTTCCCATTTTTTAGAGCTAGCATTTTGCCGAGACGCTTCCATGCCAAACACAGCAGCTTTTAATGCATAATTATTTTGTAAGGAGAAAGTTACCCACTCATCACGAGCAATGGGATCTGGGTCGGCAACTGGAAAGTCTTTGTTGAGCAGCATTAAGTTAGCATGGCTTTGGCCGGTTAACACGGTCAGTGATTCATAAGAAGTACCGAGGTTGCCTTCATCGGTTAAACGCTGAACCACGGTTGAATCATAAACTGCCCGTGCTTCGTGCACATCGGTAATGGCGATAAGGCCAACATCAAAGCGTTGCTGGGTTTGCTCGAGCTGGCGCTTAGTGGCGCGCTCTTCAGCTTTGGCGGCCTCTAAGTTATCCAGTGCTCGCAGTACATCAAAATAGGCTTCGGCAACCCTTACAATCATGTCCTGTTGGTCAAAGGCAAATTGTGCCTCAGCTTGTTGAGTGATTTGTTTACCGCGCTTAAAGGTGAACCAAGTTGGCAGGTCAAAAATAGCTTGGCGCAAGGTGATTGAGTAACCTTGCTGCTCTCTATCTATGTCGGCCATAGTAGAGCTTTGGGTAGTCGATGTGGTGTTGTTACTGAGGCTTTCGCTTTCGCTTTCAGTTTTGGTATAGCTGGCAGTCCCCGTTATTTCTGGCAGCAGCGAAGCAAACGCTTGTTTCTCAGTCTCTAGATTGGCTCTGTATGTGGCTTCAGCACCCTTGAGTTTGGCGTCATTTTGCAGCGATAACTCATAAATATCGGCTAATGAATCGGCTTGGCTGATGCTGCTGATCGCATAGAGACTAATGGCGATGGCAAAAGGGCGTAGAAGAAATTTCATAGTTGATCCTTTAACTCAGTTGCGAATTAGGCGGCTTATCAAAGCGTTAATTCGGATTTGGCGCAATTGTAGCAAACTGCGAAGATAAAGCCTCTATAACTGGTGCCTAAATGGATTAATTTTGGTTAAGGATGTCCAACGCCAATAACGGTTTAGTAATTTTTAGAAGAGGGGCCGAAGCCAGAATGTAGTCAGCTGATATTGACTGAGCTCTCGATACAACAATGCTACACTTTAGCTTTAACGAAGGATGTGTTTTTATAACTGACGTTCTCATCCCATTGTTGCAGGCGGTATAGTTGCAATCGGTATATAAGTCCAAACAAATGATTAAAATGAAAAAGAAATACACCATCGATCTAGCCGCGCAAATGGCTGAATGTGAAGCCAACTATGCGCGGTTGAAACAATTACTGCCAGAGATGGCCACTGTTGATCGCCGTGAATTTGGCGTTGAACAAGTCAATGGCGAACCGATAGAATTACGCTTAGATGTGATAGAGCGCTGTAAATACACCACCATGATTGAAATTAGCCAGCAATTATCGCCGCTAAAATCGTCACTAAAACCGCCATCACGGCCACCCTCCCAGCCCTGGGCGCCGGCACTTTGTTTTTCGTTGCGGGTCTATCACGATGCTCGTATGGCCGAGGTGATTGCCTATAATCGGCAGCAGCCGCGACTTGCCAGCTATGAATATCCGAATAACAATATGTATCAGCGCGATGAAAAGAGTCAGCTCAACCGTTATTTGGGAGAATGGCTAAGCTACTGCTTAAAGCATGGCTATGTTTTGGATGACCCTGCCGCTGAGCAGCTGTATTCCATAAAGTGAATCATTATTAAGCCGCATGTGTTTAAGCGGGATAATAAATACGTAACAAGTTCGCAATCGGGCGCTCACTATTAATAGTTAGGTAATAATTACTGGATTTTCACCGGCTTAGGTCGTTAACTATAAGAAATTCAAGAGTTTGTCTTTAATTATCGGCAACATCAATCACTACAGCAGTCATTAACACGCCAGCAATGAAGGAGCGTAGGTAACTTTGCGGATTGAACGAACTAACAATCAGCAGCCCATTTCCGTGGTACAGATCACTGACAGTCATCTGGGCGACCAGCCCGGTGATGATCTGCTGGGCATGGATACTGACCACAGTTTGGAGCAGGTGCTGGCATTGATTTGCGCGGAGCGGCCACAGCAGGAGTTACTGCTGGCCACCGGAGATATCTCTAACTGCGGTTCTATTGCCTCTTACAGGCGCTTTCAACAGCTGACTCATGGCCTCGCGCAACAGAGCCTATGGCTGCCGGGTAATCACGATACGCCAGCGTCGATGAAAGCAGCGCTGTGTCCGCCATTAGCAGACGGTGGGCAGACTGACGCTGCGGAGCTGAGCCGCAATGTACAGATTGGCGATTGGCAGATTTTGATGCTGAACTCCAGCGCTGCCGGAGTGGTTGGCGGTATCCTTAGCGATACCGAATTGGCCTTTTTAGATAAGTCATTGGCAGAGTCAATCGCAACGCATAGTTTGATTTGCTTGCACCATCACCCCATTGCCATCGGCTGTGATTGGTTGGACCAGCAAGTGGTAAGTAATGCCGATGCTTTCTTTGCCTGTTTGGACCGCCACCCACAAGTGCGCGGTGTGATTTGGGGCCATGTTCATCAGGCAATTGAGCAACAGCGTAATGGTGTTCATTTGTTGGCGACACCCTCTACCTGTGTGCAGTTCGCCGCTAATAGCCCCGACTTTAAATTGGCGCGGCTAAACCCCGCGTATAGATGGCTAGCGTTGCACAGCGATGGTCGCATCGAAACGGGGGTTTCCCGCGTCACCGCTGTAGAGTTTGTCGTTGATTACGAGCACAGCTCTGGCTATTAATCAGCTCTCACTGAACTTGCAGTAGTGATAGTAGTTTTGCAGGATAAAGGCTAAGCTTGCGCTTTTTTAGCTGACGCCAATTTTATGCGCCCTTTGTTAATTTATATCTACGGTTTCCTCAGTTCTCCGCAATCACAGAAAGCGCAAGATACTGCGAGTTATTTGCAAGATCATTCGCTGCCAGTCGATTTTTTAGCCCCCGACTTAGCCAACTATCCCATGGCCAGTTACCGTCAGTTACAGCAAATAGTAGAGCAGCACTTGCCTAATCGCCAAGTAGCTGTGATCGGTAGCTCCTTGGGTGGCTTTATGGCGACGGCGTTGGCGCAAGAATACGGAATAAAAGCGGTATTGGTGAATCCGGCGGTACGGCCTTATGAGTTGATTTGTCATTTTTTGGGCGATAACGTCAACCCTTACAGCGGTGAGAAATTTCACCTCACCGAGCAACATATGCAAGAGTTGCAGCAGCTGGAAGTAAAAAATATCAGCACACCCGGTCACATCCACGTACTATTACAAGCTGGTGATGAGACGTTGGATTACCGCCAAGCGGTTGAGTTTTATCAGGCTTGCTCTCAATTAGTTGAGCAAGGGGGCGATCATCGCTTCCAACACTTTAAAAAACATTTACCGGCGCTGCTGAATTTTTTAGAGTTAGCACCCGCCCAATAACTAACGCAATCTGCAGAGACGCCCGTGCTACATGTCAGACTATAATGCTGAATCGATAGAGGTTCTTACTGGCCTCGACCCCGTGCGTAAACGCCCGGGGATGTATACCGAGACCACTCGCCCAAATCACCTTGCGCAAGAAGTCATTGATAATAGTGTCGATGAGGCGCTGGCGGGGCACGCCCAGCAAATCGATGTGGTTATCCACAAAGACGGCTCGCTGAGCTGTAGCGACGATGGCCGTGGTATGCCGGTGGATATGCACCCTGAGCAGAAAAAGCCGGGGGTGGAAGTGATTCTTAGTACTCTGCATGCTGGCGGTAAATTTAATAGCGACAACTATCAGTTCTCCGGCGGCTTACACGGTGTTGGTGTGTCGGTGGTGAATGCGCTGTCAAAATTGCTGGAGATCACCATCAGGCGTGGCGGCGAAGTCTACGCAATGGAATTTAAAAGCGGTGATAAGTCGAAAGATCTAAAAGTCATCGACAGCTGCGGTAAGCGCAATACCGGCACCAGTATTCGCTTCTGGCCTGACCCTTCCTATTTTGACTCTCCAAAATTCTCCGTGTCGCGGATGAAACATGTACTGCGTGCAAAAGCGGTTTTATGTCCAGGTTTACGCGTTAGCTTTAAAGATGAGGCCAGCGGCGAAAAAGAAGAATGGTATTACGAGGACGGCTTAAAAGATTATATGGTGGCGAGCACCAGCGGTTGGGAAACATTACCGGCGGAGCCTTTTATCGGCAGCTTTGCTGGCAGCAATGAAGGTGTCGATTGGGCAGTACAATGGCTACCCGAAGGTGGCGAGTTGATTACCGAATCTTACGTTAACCTGATTCCCACCTCGCAGGGGGGTACTCATGTTAACGGTCTGCGCACAGGCTTGTTAGAAGCCATACGCGAGTTTTGTGAATTTCGTAATTTGTTACCCCGTGGTATTAAGCTGAGCCCTGATGATATTTGGGATAAGTGCTGTTATGTGTTGTCGTCAAAATTAGCCGATGCACAGTTTTCAGGGCAAACCAAAGAGCGGCTTAGCTCCCGCGAAGCAGCGGCGTTTGTTTCCGGCGTGGCGAAAGATTCTTTTAGTTTGTGGCTTAATCAACACACCGAAGATGCCGAAAAACTGGCCGATATGTGTATTAATAATGCCCAGACGCGGTTAAAAAAATCGAAGAAAGTAGCCCGTAAAAAAATCACCTCGGGGCCGGCTTTGCCGGGTAAATTGGCAGATTGCTCCGGTGATGACGCCGAGCGCGGTGAGCTATTTTTAGTGGAAGGTGATTCGGCGGGTGGTTCAGCTAAACAAGGTCGTGACCGACAATATCAGGCGATTTTGCCGCTGCGCGGAAAAATCCTTAATACGTGGGAAGTGGATTCGCAGGAGATTTTGGACTCGCAAGAAGTACATAATATTTCTGTAGCGATGGGGGTCGACCCTGGTTCCGATAACTTAGACGGTTTACGTTATCACAAAGTCTGTATCTTGGCCGATGCGGATTCGGACGGTTTGCATATCGCGACGTTGCTTTGTGCGTTATTCGTGCGGCATTTTAGACCGCTGGTTCAGGCCGGTCATATTTTTGTGGCTATGCCGCCACTGTATCGCATTGATATCGGCAAAGAAGTTTTTTACGCGCTAGATGAAAGTGAGAAACAAGGCGTGCTCGATCGCATCGCCGCTGAGAACAAAAAAGGTAAGGTAAATGTCCAGCGCTTTAAAGGCTTGGGTGAGATGAATCCTTTGCAGCTTAGAGAAACGGTTATGTCCGGTGATACCCGTCGCTTGGTGCGCTTAACCATAGAGCCTGGTGATGAAACCAATCAGCTGATGGATATGCTGCTGGCCAAAAAGCGTTCGCCAGACCGTAAGGCTTGGCTGGAAAGCAAAGGCGACATGGCCGAGGTTTAAACGAGTAGAAACTATGTCCACCGACTCTAACAGCACCGACTTGGCTAACGGTCGCAACTATGGCGACGGTGATGCCTCTTTTCAAACGGCTGGCGGTGAACCGGGTATTCGACAATTAGTGGATGCCTTTTATAACAGCATGGAAAGCTTATCGCAGGCGGCGGCTATCCGCGCCATGCACCCAGATGACTTGCTGGTCTCCCGTGACAAGCTAACCCTTTTTCTTTGTGGGTGGTTGGGCGGCCCTAAGTTGTTTCGTGAGAAGTACGGCCCTATTCAAATTCCCCACGCTCATAAGCATTTGGTGATTGGCTCGCCAGAACGCGACGCTTGGCTGGCCTGTATGCAGCAGGCATTAGCGCAACAGAACTACCCACAATTATTTCAAGACTATTTAATGCGCGAATTCTTCCGTCCCGCGGATCGCAGTCGCACGGCTGATTAATGTGCATTATTTTGGTGCGCAGGTGTTGCACTGTTTTGGTGGCTTGCTCGAAAATAGCGCAAAAAACAAGGGTTAGTGTTTTTCTAGTAGCGCTTTAGCAACCGCTTAAACGCTTTCGACATGAACTCAAGCTTATGATGTGTATACATTTTATCCTCTTATAAAATCTTCGAAGCGCTGCTTGTAGTTTTTTTCTGTGACACTCACTTTGTTGGCGCAGATATTGAAAGAGACTGTAGAGTCTAGAAGCTAATGTGCACTAAACCATCGTTAATCCTGCTGTCCAGTTCGGGGATAAAGATTAATGCCAGTAGATTTGGGGGTTAAAAAAATGGAGGACACACTCGATCAATTAATCGATCTGCAGCTGCAGGCGCATAGCTTGCCGGCTTCTTATCGGCAGCAGATCGACGATTTTATTAGCCCTTTCGCCCAAACGCTGATAACTAAAACGCAGTCTTTATCACAGCCTTTGGTGGTCGGAATTAATGGCGGGCAAGGTTCGGGCAAGAGTACGCTCTGCCATTTTTTGGCTTTAGTATTGCGCGAGCGCTATCAGCTAGCCACTGTGGTGTTGTCTATCGATAACTTTTATTGGGGTAAGCAGCATCGCCAACAGTTGGCCCAAGATATTCACCCGCTGCTGCAAACCCGCGGTGTGCCGGGAACTCATAATGTGCCATTAGCGCTGGCTACCTTTGCAAAACTCTTGGCGGGGCAGGCCACTCAATTACCTCAATTTGATAAAGCGCAAGATGATGTGGTGGCCAAAACTGATTGGCCGCTACAACAATCGCCAGTGGCCATCATTTTATTTGAGGGCTGGTGCGTGGGTAGTCGACCGCAAGATAATGCGGTGTTAGATACCGCGATTAATTCCTTGGAGCGAGATGAAGATACTGATGGCCAGTGGCGACACTATGTGAATCAGCAGTTGGCAGGACCGTATCAGCAATGGTTTGCACACATCGATTATTTGTTGATGTTGAAAGTGCCCAATATGGAAGCTGTACAGCAGTGGCGCAAGCTGCAAGAAAAAAAATTAGTCGCAAAAGCAGCGGGTGGTGATGGCCTGATGAACGAAACACAAATTGACCGCTTTATTGCGCATTATGAGCGCTTAACCCGTCACAACCTTGCTGAAATCCCGACGCGCGCTGATCAAGTTTTTCAGTTGTCGATGGATCATCAGTTTATTGCGGCAACGGGCTTAACGCGGTGAGTTTATTAAATGCTAATAACGCACAGCCAATTATTTTTACCGACCTTGATGGTACCTTACTCGACCATCACAGCTACAGTTTTGCAGCCGCACAAGAAGCCTTAGTAATAATTCGACAACAACAAATTCCACTGATCATTAATTCCAGTAAAACCCTGGCAGAAATTTTACCCCTACAAGAGCAACTTGGTATTCGCCAGCCTCTAATTTGTGAAAATGGTGCGGCGGTTTATTGGCCGAAAACGCAAGGTGATGGCTGGCAACAGCATGGCTTTAGTCTAAAGAGGTCAGAACTGTTAGAGCTGATAAATAGTTTGCGCGAGCAATATGGTTTTAAGTTTAGTGGTTTTGCTGACATGGATGTTGCAACTATTAGCGACGTTACCGGTTTGAGTTTATCGCAGGCAGTATTGGCGGCTAAACGTGAGTTTTCAGAGCCGCTGCAATGGCAAGACAGTGAGCCTGCCTTAGTAGAATTTTTGCAACATTTAGCGCGCGCTAATGTAAGAGCGCAGCAAGGTGGTCGCTTTTTAACAGTTACTGGCGACACCGATAAGGCAATGGCGATGGCGTGGTTGTGTCAGCGGTATCGGCAGCAGTATCCATCGATATGCACAATAGCGTTGGGTGACAGTCCTAACGATTTGGCAATGTTGAATTATGCAGATATTGCCGTGGTAATTGCGTCAGAGCGCTCAGCAAAAATGGGAGTTAGCGGCCCTAGTACGGTAATTAGAACTAAAGAGGCGGGCCCAATCGGCTGGCAATTGGCGATGGATAAAATATTGCCAAACTTTAATACAAAATAGCATCGGAGATAACATGAGTGATTTTCATCAGAATGGTCTAGTAACAACATTGCATAATATTTCACGGCGACCGCTGGAGGATTTAGAGGCGGAGTTAATGAACTTTCGGCGCAGTCGGCCCATGGGTTTGGTGTTACCTTCTTTGTTTTCTGAGCTAGAAGGAAATGCATTGGAAAACATCGTGAAAGAATTGTGTGATGTGCCTTATCTCGATCAGATCGTTATTGGCTTAGATAGAGCAGATCAAGGACAGTATGAATATGCGATAAAATATTTTGAGAAGCTACCGCAGCATCATCGTATATTATGGAACGATGGGCCTCGGTTAATGGCTATTGATGAGAAATTAAAAAAATTGGGTTTGGCGCCAAATGAGATGGGAAAGGGTAGGAATGTCTGGTATTGCTATGGCTATATGCTGGCTTCGAAAAAAGTAGAGGCAGTGGCATTGCATGATTGCGATATTGTTACTTATGATCGTGAACTATTGGCGCGATTGATTTACCCAGTGGCTAACCCTGCTTTTAATTATGAGTTTTGTAAAGGTTTTTATCCGCGAGTTGCTACTAATAAAATGGGTGGCAGAGTAAGTCGTCTGTTTGTTACGCCCTTGCTGCGTGCGTTGAAAAAAGTATGCGATTATAGCGAGTTTCTTGAGTTTCTCGATAGCTTTCGTTATCCCTTGGCGGGTGAGTTTTCAATGCGTATTGATGTTATTAATGATTTGCGTATTCCCAGCGATTGGGGTTTAGAGATCGGTGTGCTATCAGAAATGAAGCGTAACTATGCCACCAATCGTCTTTGTCAGGTTGATATTGCCGATGTTTATGATCATAAGCATCAAGAGCTATCGTTAACTGATGTCGAGTCGGGCTTATCAAAAATGAGCACCGATATCGCCAAGGCTATCTTTCGTAAGCTTGCTACTAACGGAGAGGTGTTTTCCACTGAAAAGTTCCGCACTATTAAGGCAACGTATTTTAGAGTGGCGCTAGACTTTGTTGAAACCTATAACAATGACGCAATTATTAATGGTCTCAATTTTGATCGCCATAATGAAGAGCAGGCAGTTGAGTTGTTTGCCCAAAATGTGATGCGGGCTGGAGAGTATTTTCTCGATAACCCAATGGATACACCTTTTATCCCTAGTTGGAATCGAGTGATTAGTGCGGTGCCTGGTATTATGGAGCAAATAAAGGTAGCCGTAGAAGAAGATAGGGACGAATTTTCAAAAGCTTAGTGATCGTCAATAAATGAGCATATTACTATCAAAAATAACTGCAAGAAAAGAAATGATGAATAGCGATAAAACAGAATTCCAACTACGAATGGAAGAGCATCTAGAGCGTATTTATCCGGCCGAAAATGCATCCTTGTTAGCACTTAAGCTAATAAATACCATGGGCGCAGAAGTTGACGCAGTCGCGCCTAAGTCGCATCGAAATTTATGGGATGAATCGGATAGTGTATTAATCTGCTATGGCAATAGTGTGATTAACGTAGAAGAGAAGCCGCTAAGGACCTTGAAGCGATTTTGTGATCAGCATTTGAAAGATGCCATTAGTGCCATCCACATTTTGCCGTTTTTCCCTTATAGCTCCGATGATGGATTTTCGGTGATGGATTATTTGGCAGTTAACCCATCGCTAGGTGATTGGGAGGAGGTTAGCGATATTGCGGCGGACTATAAGCTGATGTCTGATTTGGTGATCAATCATATGTCGGCACGCAGTCGCTGGTTTGATAATTTTAAAAAGCGAATCGATCCTGGCAAAGATTATTTTTATGAAGCAAGTCCTGATGAAGATTTAAGTGAAGTAGTCCGGCCGCGCAACTCGCCCTTATTAAATGCGGTGCAAACTGCCGATGGCGAGCGTCATGTGTGGTGTACTTTTAGCGCTGATCAAGTTGATCTAAATTTTTCCAATCCACAGGTACTAGTAGAGTTTGTGAATATTATTCGCCAATACTTGGCTCGAGGTGTAAAAATATTTCGCCTCGATGCAGTGGCTTTTTTATGGAAGAAAGCTGGTACTCCTTGTGTTCATCTGCAGCAAACTCATGAGATCGTTAAGCTGTTGCGTACACTGATTGAGCATCACAGCCCCGACACCGTGATCATCACCGAAACCAATGTCCCTAACCGTGAAAATCTGACATATTTTGGTAATGCCAATGAAGCTCATGTGATCTATAATTTTTCGCTGCCGCCATTATTGTTATACACAATGCTTAGCGGTGATTGTCGTCATTTAAAAACATGGATGATGAGCATGCCGCCAGCTCAGGCTGGTACCGCTTATTTAAATTTCGTTGCTTCCCATGACGGTATTGGCCTGCGACCGCTTGATGGTCTGGTGAGTGACGAGCAGCGGCAACAAATGGTAGACACCATCAAAGATTTTGGTGGCAAAGTGACGATGCGTCAATCCCGTGAAGGCGGCGATAAACCCTATGAAATAAATGTCGCACTATATGATGCCATGAAAGGTACCATTGCCCATGGCGCTGACCAGTGGCAATTAGCTCGCTTTTTATGTGCACACATCATCATGATGTCACTGGAGGGTATTCCGGCACTTTATATTCACAGTTTACTCGGCACTGAAAATGATTATGAACGACTCGAACATACCAGTCAGCAGCGTTCAATTAATCGGCATATTTGGGAGCAAAAAAAGTTAGAGGCAGCACTGGCGGACGAATCTAAACATCACCACCAAGTTTTTGATCGTTTGTTGGCGCTATTAAAAATTCGTCGTCAACAGCCTGCGTTTCATCCGAATGCTACTCAGTTTACGTTACATTTAGGTGCCACTGTATTTGCCTTTTGGCGGCAGAGTATTGCCCGTGAGCAAAGCATTTTTTGTTTGAGTAATATTACTGATCGTGAAGAACGTATTAATTTAGCCGATATTAATTTAATCAGTACCGATCAGTGGCTCGATTTAATCAGCGGTAATGAGTTTTCTGAATTGGATGGGCAGCTAGTGTTAGCACCATACCAAACAGTTTGGTTAACAAATTATCGCGCAACAGCCGAATGATTTTGAGAGCTAAAGATGAATGATGTTGATGCAGTAATTGCCGGTTTTAAAAATTTTCATGAAGAGTACACCCAAGACCAAGAAGGCAAATATAAAGGTCTGGCGGAATACGGCCCGCATTCAAAAATTCTAATGATAGCTTGCTGCGACTCACGGGTAGATCCTGCCATTATTACCAACTCAAGTGCCGGTGATTTAATGGTAATTCGCAATATGGCAAATCTGGTGCCACCCTATGATGCCTCGCAATCACTGCAAGAAACGCAGGCTGCGATAGAGTTTGCGGTTCTGTATTTACAGGTTGAACATATTATTGTGATGGGTCATTCGCGTTGTGCTGGCATTCGCAGCCTGCTAACTCGCTTGGTCGATGATAGTGATGCTGTGTTACCGTTAGATAAATGGACATCACTGGTAGAAAAAGAAGCAGTGGCAGTGTTGGCGGATATGCCGGTTGCCAATATGGACGAACAGAGTTGTGCCTGCGGTCGCAGAGCGCTAGCGGTTTCGCTGCAAAATTTACGCAGCTACCCTTGGGTTAAGGAGCGTTTAGAGCAGCAATCACTTAGTTTACACGCGTGGTATTTCACTTTAGCTGACGGTGAGCTAGAAAAGTATAATGAAATAAGCGAAGAATTTGAGAGTTTGTATTAAGTTAGCCATCAGCCCCCTGTTGTTTCAGAGTTGGTTGCGCTGCTAGTGGGTGATACATTAGCGGTCGTCATTACTTTTGTTAACGACTAACATGGCGATTAGTTGATGGAGACGAGTGTAATGAGCGCAGTAATTGTTTTACCCCGAATTTCCCGCATTGGCGCTGGTGCCATTGCCAGCTTGCCCGAAGTATTGACCGAACTGGGTTTGCAACGGCCACTAATAATATCCGACCCGTTTATGTTGCAGTGCGGTTATGTCTCACGCCTAGAGCAAATACTCGCAGAGGCGGATATCGGTTGTACTGTCTTTAGTGACTGTGTCCCCGACCCGACTACTGACTCGGTGGCGGCGGCGTTACATTGTTTTCAGCAAGGTGAATTTGATGTCGTGGTGGCATTGGGTGGCGGCAGCTCCATAGATACTGCCAAAGCGGTTGCGGTATTGGCGCTACACGGTGGCCAGATGCGTGATTATAAAGCCCCCAATCCAGTGCCTGTTGGTTTGCCGATAATTGCCATACCTACCACCGCCGGCACCGGGTCTGAAGCTACTCGGGTGACGGTAATTACCGATACCGATAGTCAAGAAAAAATGATGTGCCTAGGTTTAGGCTTGATGCCGACGGCGGCGCTGGTGGATTTCGAGCTGACCCTGACGATGCCTTATCGACTAACTGCCGACACCGGCATTGATAGCCTCTGCCATGCGATGGAGGCCTATGTCAGTCGCAAGGCCAATCCGTTTACTGACAATATTGCGATGGCGGCTATGGCGGCTATTGCCAAGCATATCCGTACCGCCTGTGAGGAACCGGATAACCGCGTTGCGCGTGAGGCAATGATGTTGGCGGCGATGCAGGGCGGTATCGCTTTTTCTAATGCATCAGTAACTCTTATTCACGGTATGAGCCGACCGCTGGGGGCGTTTTTTCATGTCCCGCATGGCCTTAGTAACGCCATGTTGATGCCGATGGTTACGGCGTTTTCTTTGTCGGGCGCCAGTGAGCGATATGCTGATTGTTCCCGCGTGATGGGAATGGCAACCGCTGCCGATAGTGATCAGCAAGCGGGGCTCCAGTTGTTGGATGGCTTGTATCGACTTAATAGTGATTTGGCGGTACCTTCGCCACAGGCTTTTGGTATTGCCGGCGATGCCTATCAGCAAGCTATTAGCAGCATGGCGCAACAGGCGCTGGCTTCAGGCTCCCCCAATAATAACCCCAGAAAGCCGGACCAGCAGCAGATTGAGCAGCTTTACCAGTCACTTTGGTCATAAAAAAGCCACATTTTGTAAGGCTATTGCAGTTTGAAGGCGAAGCCGGTTATGATGCTTGTCAGCTGTTGGAATATGCAGCTTCATAATAATAAGCTGTTGATAAATAAAGATTTTTTAAGCTTTACCAAATACGATAGCTGGCCTGATAGTGGCTGCTTACAAAGGATAGCTCGATGAAAGTGGGTAAAAAAGAACAAGTTATCATGCGCCTTATTGATGCTGTTAGTGATAATGATATAGACCGTATCCAATCTTTTTTTGCTGATGACTCGGTGTATAAAGATCCGCAAGGCAACAAAATTATCGGCCGGCAGGCGATATCGGATGTGTTTGCTAGCATGCATGTGGATGCGCAAAAAGTTGAATGGTTGGTTGACCGTATTCAAGAAGACGAGCATGGTGAAGTACAGACAGAAGGTCAGCTGCGTTATTTAATCTGCGACCAATGGCGCGAAGTTAATATTAAAGGTGCCTTTCAAGTTCGCGGTAGTAAAGTCGCTCAGTGGCACTAGTCGTTATAAATTTTTCCTCGGTGTTTTCTACCACCAAGCCAGCTTAATATTTTTTTTAAGCTTGGTTGTCTCCAGCCAGCAATCAGTTTACGGGAAAAGTTCAAATCATCGAATATACTTTGTGCAGTAAGCTTTTTTTGTCGTCTTTATCGAGCCTATATATAACGTTGCTGCACATAGTGGTTTAGTTCACAACATGATCATTGATGTGCTCAGCAATGCTGGGTCGATAATTAGTCTGTTCTGGAGGGAATAGTTATGATTAGAAATTCCGTCTTGCCACAGTTACTTACCTTGGCTTTTGGTTTGCTATTCTGGCTTTTAGCCGCTGACATTCAGTAATGTTAGTCAATCTTAAGCCCAACGAATAGCCAAACGCTGTTTTGCATGGTTGCTGATTTGTTGCTGGCGTGGATAATCCGCATGATGCCACTCGAGTATTTCTGCCAAGCTGCGACCGCAGCCCATACAAACTTTGCCGTCATCTAAACAACAGTTTCTGACGCAGGGGTTTTTGTCGGTGGTTGTTAATGCCCCTCTTTCGACAATTGTTACACTCATTGGAATCCCTCTTGTTACTGCATGACTAGGGCTCGCTCTGGGCACCAATAATTACAGTAATGTGTTAGCACTGACCATCAGTATAGTGATGCCGGTCTGAATGCCCATTGTTTAGCAGTCGTTGCGGGATTATTACCGTTGAAATCTGCAGGATTTAGCGTGTCTGTAAAATAGTCCCTTTTATGCGCTGTCATATTACGCATTTGTAATTGCCTTGGCGGTAACGTTTTAATTACATTATTATAGTCCCTCGGTTTTCTACTACGGCTTTTTCTATGTTTACAGGTATTGTGCAAGGTTCTTTTCCTATGCTGGCGGTTGAGCGCAAGCCAGGGCTGCATCGCTTTGTTATTGCCCTGCCAGCATCGTTATTGGTCGGTTTAGAGATTGGTGCTAGTGTCAGTGTCGACGGCGTCTGTTTGACAGTGACGGCGATTGAGGCTGAGCAGGTATATTTTGATGCGATGCAGCAAACTCTGTCATTGACCACATTAGGTAATGTTGAGGCGGGTGATGTGGTCAATATTGAGCGCTCAGCTAAACAGGGTGTTGAAGTTGGGGGACATATCATTTCTGGCCATGTGGATGGTTGTGCAGAAGTGGTGGCGATCGAGCAGCCGGAAAATAATTGCTTTATCAGCTACCGGCCGCCCGCTGAAAAATTGAAATATATTTTTGCTAAAGGTTTTGTTGGTTTAAATGGTTGTAGCTTAACGGTGGCCGATGTCGATAAAGAGCAGAGTACTTTTAAGGTTTGCTATATACCTGAAACACTACGCGTTACTAACCATGGTTCAAAACAGGTCGGCGATCGAATTAATTTTGAGATCGACCGTCAGACTCAGGCTATTGTCGATACCGTCGAAAATTTTCTGCGTGATAATCCTGCCTTGATTAAGCTTTAGGGGTTTGCTCGCCTAGCGATAGCAGGTATTTTCATCGTCATAAACTGACTTCTTTGTCGCCCCCATTGCATGATCTAATAGCAATTAACGCGTCGCCGCAGTAGACTGTTATAAACGATAATCAGTTAATGATCATGCCAATAACCACTGCTAGCTTTAGCCACTTTGATAAAGAGCAAGACCGTGTCTTGCGCGAGCAAATTGCGCACTTGCAAGGGAGTGAAGCTATCCTCAGCTATTATCAATTGTTGGGTTTTTTATTCGCCATTGCCTGCTCCCCTGAATCTATAAAGCCTTCCGAGTGGTTTGATTTAATCTGGCTCAATGATGAGCCGCAATTTGATGATGAAACTCAAGCGCGACAATTTTATAAGCAAGTAGTGGCCTTAGCCGAGCACGTCTCAGAGCTCACCCGCCAACGGCGTTTTCTGCCCTTTAGCGCACGTTATTCGGAGCGCTGGCAACATGAGCTAGCCGAGTGGTCGGAAGGCTTGCTATTTGGCCACCAGTACTTGGAAGACCTATGGCTGGTTGCGCAAGATGATCTTGATGACCAAACCTTCATTGAAGAAGTCGATGCCTGTCTCAATTTGGCAGCCACTTTTGCCGATGTGATCGGCGCTAAGCAACTCTCTTTTGACGAGGGTATGGAGCTGACAGATGAGCATTTACCAGAAGCCTATGCGGTATTTTGGAAATTGCTCGGGACTTACGCTACGGTCGGCAGTATCTGGTCAGAAGGGGCTTGGGATTTTGACGCTGAGCAATTATTTTTGGCTTTAGAGCCGGTACCCCATGAGGCCCCATGTCCTTGTGGTAGCGGGCAGATTTTTTCCCGCTGCTGCCTGCATTAGCTGCTCCGCGCCGCTAGATAGTAGGCCTTATAGTGATCATGCTGTCTATAAAAGGCATAAGTATTTGGCTATTGGGCACCGCGCTGTAAACGTGGTATAAAATACATTAATAGAGTGTGTAAATATCGGCGGTTTAGAATCCAGAAACCGGTTATAACCCATTGCAAGAGACCCCAGGGATGGCTAGAAAAAGCAAAAATATCAGTGAGTTAGCGGATCAAATTTGCGCCGAAGTAGAGTCTTGCCTGCCAACCCAGTTTGAGCGTACCGCGGCCAAAAAAGCCCTACACGAAAAAATCTCCCGTTTATTAGAGAGCGATGACTATAGCGACTCCAAACCTGAGTCGCGTCGTGTCACCATTTTGTTATCGGATATCCGGGGGTTTACCGCTCTGGCTGAAACCTACTCGGCGATGACGGTGATGGCGTTACTCAATCGCTACTTTAGCACTATGACTGAGGTGATTATTCAGCACGGTGGCACCATCGACAAACTGATGGGTGATTCTATTATGGTGCTTTTTGGCGCGCCCTTTACCAAGAGCGATGATGTTGAGCGTGCCATTGCCTGTGCCGTTGAGATGCAGCGAGCAATGTCGGCCTTCAACGAGCAAAATGTGCAGCTGGGCTTGCCTGAGTTGTATATGGGTATCGGCATTAATAGCGGTGAGGTGGTCGCCGGTGCTGTGGGTTCAGTGCACCATCGTGAATACACGGTGATCGGTGATGAAGTTAACCTGACCTCGCGAATAGAGGCGCAAAGCCTGCGTGGCCAAGTGCTAATCAGCGAGAACACTTACCAATTAGCGAAAGCTTTTGTGTTGGTGGGCGAGCCGAACAGTGTGCGAGTGAAAGGTAAGCGTAAACCGGTGTCGTTGTATGATCTGATGGGTACGACGCGGCCGAGGGCGATGACTGTACCGCGTCGAGAGATTCGAAAAAGCCCGCGGGTGGCAACTCATATGCCCTGTTATTTCAGCTGCCTGACGGGTAAACATGTCGAAACCAAGCAATATCAGGCTGAGGTTGTCGACCTAGGTTATAACGGTTTACTTATGATTACGGCGATTGCCTTAGAACCATTTTCTGAGATTAAAATGCAAGTGTCATTGCAGTTATTAGGCTCTGAAACCACCGATATTTATGCCCGTGTGATCAAGTCAGAGCGCAAAGAGCACGGCTATCTCTGCAGCCTTGAGTTTACCTCGATGGAGATGGCGGGGCAGCAAACCATCAAGCGTTTTGTCGATGACCAAGTAAATCACGCTTAAGCCGAATAATTTCACTGTCGCTATTGAATAATGGATGACAAAGGTTGAGTTATTGGGGTTAACGCGCTACTTTGCCGGTCATGGAAAATTCTGAAATCCCTTCACTGAGTAGTCAACTCCTCGCCCTGCGCACGGAGCACCGTTTGCTGGATATTGAAATCAACCGGTTGCATGAATTTCCTTATAAAGATCAATTACAATTACAGCGCCTCAAACGCCAGAAGTTACGGCTAAAACAAAATATCGGGCACATAAAAAGCTTATTGATCCCCGATCTTGATGCCTGAAGGCTCAATAATTTATAGCCACAGCCGACTATATATGTGGCTATGAAAATTCTGTTAACTGTTAGGTAGCACATCTCTATGGGCGTATTTCAGTGCAATGAACTCGATCTTGCAGTAATGCATGAGTTGGTTGATGATATTAATGACAACTATAAAATCAGCGAGCATGCTTTGTTAGAGCTCGATCGCCAGCCTGATGATGTAGAGCTTAAAATTTCGTTGTTTCGCGCCGTCCATACCATCAAAGGTGATTTGGCTATTGTCGGTTTTGCGCCTGCTTTACCGTTGATCAATGGCGTAGAAGCGTTGCTGAGTCTGTTGCGCGAAGGCAAAATTAGTTATAACCCATTGCTTAGCGATCTGGTGTTATTAGTACTGGACCGAGTGCGAAGCTTTGTCGACGGCTTCAAGGCGCGCGGATTTATTGAATACGATAAACATCATGTGGTAGACCTCAGTCGACGCATTACCGACATTACGACGTCTATTGAAAATTCTGGCTATAATGTCGAGCACAATAGCCAGATCGCATCGATCATTAGAATGTTGGACCCTTCAGTTATTGTTGACGCCGGACAAGGCGCTGATGATAGCCGGGTTCAGGTCGATAGTTATTTGCAAGGCTTAGGATTGACGCCAGATAACGATCTGGCGTTTTTCCGCGATATGATGGAGCCCGTAGAGCGGCGTTCGGAATACTGGCATGGTCGTAGTGACCGCATTTTAAAAATGGCCCTTATTCTTAATCAGTTGGGCGGTAGCCCAGTCGATGAACTGCAATTAGCGGCGGCGGTCTATGTGCATGATTTTGGCATGGCATTTATACCATTAGAGCTGTTGCATAAGCATACGGTGCTCTCGGATAGTGAGATTGCGTTGCTGCGCTCCCATGTGCAAAGCAGTGCCCACTTATTGCAAAACATGGAGCAGTGGAGCGAGGCAAAAGAAATTGTGTTGCAACATCATGAGGCTGCTAACGGTTTGGGTTACCCCTATGGCTTGCGCGACCGCGAAATTTGCGATGGCGCAAAAATACTTGCTATTGCTGATACCTTTGATGCGCTAACCCACCAGCGGGCTTATGCTACGCATCAGAAACGACCCATCATCCGAGCGGTAAAAGAAATTAATGATTGTGCGGGCCGTCAACTCAGTGCCGAATGGATAGATGTTTTTAATCAGGCGGTGCAGCCGGTATTGTCTGCTCACTTAGCTCTTAAGCTTTAGTCTCTGTAAGGTAAAAAATTATTTATAATTCCCGCAGTTTAGGTTTAGTCGTGTTGTTGTTCACACTTAGTGCTTGCTCCGCGCCGGGTGTTAATAGCGGTGATCGACGCGAAAATATTAATAATATGCGGCAGCAGGTATTGAGCGATTTATACGAACTCAAACCGGCGGTAAAATCTTATGTCAATTCAGCGCCAGGCTATGCGGTGTTCAGCAATTTTAACGTTAATGTGATTTTAGCCAGCGTCGGTAGCGGCTATGGCATGGTGGTGAATAATAATTCTGGCAGTAAAACCTATATGAAAATGGCCGAAGTGGGGGTTGGCTTTGGCATGGGGGTGAAAGACTTTAGGGTGGTTTTTGTATTCGATAATCGCGCAGTTATGGCGCGCTTTATTGACATCGGTTTGTCGGTTGGTGTGCAAGCTGATGCTGCCGCCAAGGCCGATGATAAAGGCGCTGCAATTGCCCAAGAAGCGGTACTTGATGGGATTAAGGTTTATCAATTAACTGAAAACGGTTTGGCATTGCAAGCCACTATTAAAGGCACTAAATTTTGGCGAGACAACGAACTTAATTAATTACAATCATCTTTTTTACTCACATAGAAAAATATTATGCTTTTTGATCTAGAAACCTTGTCTGCAAATCGTACTTATTTCACCATGATCCAAACCTTGGTGCCTAGGCCGGTTGCTTGGGTGTTATCGGATAATGGTAATGACAGTTT
This sequence comes from Oceanicoccus sp., assembly GCA_051277205.1. Classification (GTDB taxonomy): domain Bacteria; phylum Pseudomonadota; class Gammaproteobacteria; order Pseudomonadales; family Dasaniaceae; genus Oceanicoccus. Next base: position 23,836 of record JBNMPW010000007.1, read on the forward strand.
TAATTTGGCGCCGTTTTCATATTTCAGCGGTGTTGCCAGTGATCCACCATTGGTGATGATTTCAGTGGGTAAAAAACCTGATGGCAGTTTAAAAGATACTCGCGCCAATATTATTGAGCGTAATGAATTTGTTATTCATATTCCTCATCGCGAGATGGCGGAGTTTGTGACTGAGAGTTCTAGAGTTTTGCCAGCAGGGGTTTCGGAGTTGGATGGTGTGTCTTTGCCAACCACGGCGTTTGGCGAATTTCGCTTGCCGCGCTTAAAGGATTGTCGAGTGGCGATGGCCTGTGAGCGTTATCGCGTGGAAGATATTACCACCAGCCAAGCGATGATATTGGGTCGTGTTAAAGCGGTCTATGTAGATGATGCGGTAACTACTGAAGATGAAAACGGCCGCATAAAAATTCACAGCGATAAAATCGATCCCATCACCCGCTTAGGCGGTGATGAGTATGGTTTGTTAGGTGACATTATTACAGTGCCACGGCCAAGATAGCTGGTTGATATTTATCCGGGCGGCCAGCCTAATACTCGTCCTCCCAATATGTGTAGATGAATATGAAAAACGGTTTGCCCTCCATGCTCGTTACAATTCATCACTAAGCGAAAGCCATCCTCAGCAAAGCCAAGTTCAGCGGCAATTTTTTTCGCACTAAATAACATATGACCGACTAGCAACTTATGCTCGACCTGCATATCATTAATAGTCGAGATATGTTGTTTAGGAATTATCAAAATATGAACGGGGGATTGCGGGTTAACATCCCTGAAGGCAACTACTTGATCATCTTCAAAAACAATTTCAGCAGGTATATCTTTGGCGGCAATAGCGCAAAACAAACAATCCATAATAGGGGCCTATAAATATATTAATGGCTCAGCTTATCCTATTGTGGGTTTATTGTGTATGGATCTTTAAGATGTTCGTATTTTGATAAATACACGGCGGTGAAACTTGCCGCCAAGCCGTGAAAAAAAATCTAACAAACGTAGCTGTACGCCATACTTTTTTTGCAGTAAGCGATAAGCATGTTGCACCGTAATTTGATCAGTCATCAGTTCGCCATGACCATGAATAGTACCACCGAGTGATCGTCCAGTTATGGTACAAGGTGCCATGGTCACATTAGAAAAATTACGCAAACGTTTGACTTTACCAGCATCGTCGGCGGAAAAAACATAAAACGTTTTTTCGCCGTTTATATTCTTGTCGTTGTCAGCATTGTTGTCATGAGAAAACCATACCGGCGTCGCCACCATACTGCCGTCGCGTTTTTTTGTTGCCAAAGAAAAGTAGCGTGCTTTTTGTAACTGATTCATCATAGTGCAGAGATTATGCCTGGAAGAGTATTAAAGTTGGGTATTCATGTGCATCACTTTGTTATCACTGTTATGAATATGCCAGCGCTCAGCATTCTTTTTTGCGATATACATAGCTGAATCAGCTAGCTTCCAGAGTTGCGCGCCTGTGTTGGCATGTTCTGGGTAGCACGAGATGCCGATACTACAGTCGACATCAAAATATTTACCCTGCAAATGTATTGGTTGGGTAATGCGACCATGAATAGACTCGGATAATTTATGGATGGAAGTATGGGTGTCCACGTTGGGTAGTAGCATGGCAAATTCATCGCCACCGAGTCGTGCTACGGTATCCTGATCGCGAGTGGCAGCCGTTAAGCGAGCGGCGACAATTTGTAGAACTTTATCACCTGCGTCGTGACCGTATTCATCATTGATAGGCTTGAATTTATCGAGATCAAGATACAGCAACAATACTTTATTGCCAGTTTGTTGGCTTTCTTCGATGGCTTCTTTTAGGCGTTGTTCAAATAAGCTGCGGTTGGCGAGCTCAGTAAGGCCGTCATGGTTAGCCATATAACGCAGTTTTTCTCGTTCGATATAGCGTTGTATTTCTAGCTGGCCACGGCTTAACTCGATCAATAAAATTAAGCTGATAATAGCGCAGAAGGCTAGCGCCCAATTAAAGATAGCGCCAGCCGTAGCCGCTTCCGGCGGCCGAAGATTGGGAAAATCCACCCCGTTAATAAATAGGTAATAAAGAAATGACTGGGTGAGCAGTACTATACCTGACCATAGCATACCGCCTCTTATGCCGAGTAAGAATAATGACAGCGCCGCCTGCAATATCATTAACTGGTTATTAGGCGCTAGTACCGGGCCGCCACTGGTGCAGATACCAATAACGATAGCCGCAAAGGTAACAATTAGAGTGATTTGCTGGCAAAATGCTAGCCAGCCGATATGGCGTAGTAAAAAAGGTATTGCAATATTAATCATCATGCCGGGGAGCATTAAGCCCCAAATGAATTGACTGCCCAATTCGCCCAAAGACTCAGCGGTAATAACAAATAACATCGCGACCGCAAGTAGCAGGGCAATAAACAGATTGGTGCCTACCAGTGCTCGGGCGCGAGCTAGCTGTAAAGAATCTTTACCGTATTGCGGTTTGGCAAAATAATCGAGTGGCCGGAATAGATCTGGCCGTAATCTATTCATGGTATGCAAAGCTTAGCATTGTTGTTTGAATCTTTTTATAAAAATGGGTTTGAGATCTCTTTACTGTTCATTTGCAGTAACATCATCTTTCGTATCCGCTACCGATATAGATCGCCATGGATTATTGTAAGCTCAATTTTAGCAGTGAATATCGGATGTCGCCTGTATTAGGATCAACAAGTTGTGACGTCGGTCAGCTTTTAATGATGCTGCGCCGCGTAAACCCCCTGCCAGTGGTAGGCTTGTTAGGGATTGTTGATCTTATCTTCGGCAATTAACTCACCAACAGCAAATGTTTCTATCAGTATCGCACCTTGCTCTAATAGCGCCTGCGCATCTTGATACCGGTCAACTTCATAGATGGCACAGGGGTAGGGGCTATCGCTAAGGCGATTTTTCTCGTCTAACAGCTTCCGATCAGAAAATACCAACAGCGGTTTTAACTGCTGGATATTATTGTCATAGAGTTGTTGCCAGCTAGCTAAAACCGGTACTACATTATCATGGCCTCGTAATTTTAACTGCAGAAGTACTTCGGTGTTGAAGCTAATAAAAAAGAAAGGGTTTGGATAGTTTGCCAGTAGAGCTAATAACACCCCAATAATTTTTTCCTGCCCGAAAGTCACTAAAGATTGCTCTTTTATTTCAATATATAAGGTAGCACTGGGGAAACGGTCGAGTAATGCTAAGCAATCGCAGAGCGGTGACAGTGGAGTGCCGAGAAACTGATCACCGAAACGATCGCGTTCATAGGCTGAAAACTGTGTCAGTTGTTCAATGTCGCATTCATTGATGTTTACCGCTTGATTACAGATTCGCTGTAAGAGTTGATCATGGCATAATATCGGTACTAAGTCGGCGCTGAATTGGATGTCAATTTCGATATGCTGGGCCCCAGCGACCAGAGCCGCTTCAATGCCAACTAAGGTGTTTTCAGGATAATGACTTTGCCAGCCACGATGGGCGATCAATTTTTCTGTAATCATGTTTTCAGTTTACCGTGTTTGCGTAATTATTGTTACAATTTGCCGCGCCACAGCTTATCGCGTTTCGACGCAATGAGACTACTTAACCGAGAGTTGTTATGCCCCCATATAACTTAGTACATTGTCCGCAGTGCGGTAGTGAAGTCATTAGTAAATATTTGGATGGTACCGATCGCCAGCAATGTAGTCGCGATTGCGGTTTTGTGCATTGGGATAACCCGGTGCCAGTGGTTGCCGCTATTGTAGAATATAATGGTCAAGTGTTATTAGCGAGAAATGCACAGTGGCCCCCCGGCTGGTTTGCACTAATAACCGGCTTTTTAGAAAAAGGTGAAACTGTAGAAGACTCGGTACTGCGTGAAGTGAAAGAAGAGCTGAATTTAGACGGCCACATAGTTAGCTTTGTTGGTAACTATGTTTTTCTTGAGGCCAATCAACTGTTAATAGTTTTTCACGTTAAAGCCACCGGAACCATTAGCCTAAATGAAGAATTAGTAGAATATAAGTTGCAGAATAAAGAAGATGTAGTTCCCTGGGATAAGGGTACAGGGCCAGCTATTAAAGATTGGCTACAGGCGCAGTTGTTGAATCAAAGCTAGCGGATATGGCTGTTATTTAAGCTCGCGAGCTTGATTTTATCGCTTTAAAAAGCATGCACATTATAACCATCATGTCTCGTAAGCGGTATAATATTCGGATGGCAGCAGCTTAAAGCGCGGCTGCTAAAGCAAATTTATCGCTACGAATTTATCGTTAAACTGTTAGGAAATATCTATGCAGACGTCTACCATTAAACATTTACTCGCAGGCCTTGAGGCCACTGATAGTCAGGTCAGCGTTGCCGGTTGGTTGCGCAGTAGGCGCGATTCAAAAGCGGGAATTTCCTTTCTCGCAATCCACGATGGCAGTTGTTTTGATACGATACAGGCGGTGGTGCCCGCCGAGCTGGATAACTATCAGACTCAGGTGCTGCAGGCCGGTGCAGGCTGCGCGGTTATTGTAAGCGGTAAGCTGGTGGCTTCTCAGGGCAAAGGTCAGGCTTTTGAAATACAGGCTGATAAAGTAGACGTTATTGGCTGGGTTGATGACCCAGAGACTTATCCAATCGCCAAAAAACGGCATAGTTTTGAGTTCTTGCGAACTGTAGCTCACCTGCGGCCGCGCACCAATACTTTTGGTGCCGTTACCCGCGTGCGAACGGTATTGGCTAATGCTATCCACAATTATTTTTTCCAGCAGGGCTTTCAGTGGATCAATACCCCGATTATTACCGCCAGCGATTGTGAAGGCGCTGGTGAATTATTTCGTATCAGCACTTTGGATATGAATAACCTGCCGCGTAATGAGCAAGGTGCGATAAACTACGGCGAAGACTTTTTTGCCGATGAAGCATTTTTAACAGTCTCTGGTCAGTTGAATGCCGAGGCCTATTGTTTAGCAATGTCGAAGGTCTATACCTTTGGTCCGACTTTTCGAGCTGAGAACTCCAATACCACAAGGCATTTGGCGGAGTTTTGGATGGTAGAGCCGGAAATTGCCTTTGCTGATTTAGCGGATGATGCCTCCTTAGCCGAAGACTTTTTGAAATATTTATTTAATGCCGTTTTAGAGCACTGCGAAGATGATTTGGCATTCTTCAATCAGCATGTTGATAAGAATTGCTTGCAACGCTTGCAGGCCGTTGCCAAGCAAGAATTTGTGCGCATGGATTATACTGAAGCTGTACGGATACTGCAGCAAAGCAAACAGCGCTTTGAATATCCTATTGAATGGGGTTTGGATTTACAGTCAGAGCATGAGCGTTATCTGTGTGAGCAACATGTGGCAGCACCGGTGATAGTGATGAATTACCCAAAAGAGATTAAAGCTTTTTACATGCGCATGAATGACGATAATAAAACCGTTGCCGCGATGGATGTGTTGGCGCCAGGTATCGGTGAAATTATTGGCGGCAGTCAGCGTGAAGAGCGGTTGGATGTATTGGATGCCCGAATGGCGGAGCAGGGTGTTGGTGATGAGCTGGGGTGGTACCGAGATTTGCGGCGTTATGGCACCGTTCCTCATGCTGGCTTTGGTTTGGGTTTTGAGCGTTTAATTAGTTACGTTACCGGCATGGAAAATATTCGAGATGTAATTCCGTTTCCGCGAACGCCCGGTAACGCGCCTTTCTAAGAGGCAGGAGTAGTTGGCGCGAATAACGTTCACAGCACTAAATATTATCGACAGCGGTTACTTTACAACCCGCTGGCGCAAGTGGCAGTGTTGATACCTGTAATAAATCTTAGCTATGTCGCTAATGTGGGGTTAAAAAACCGTGCTAGTAGTATGAAAATAATGATACCAGCTCCGCCGTTAAAGTATTTGAGAGGGGGGCGTCCAGTAGAAAATACCAAGTTGTAGGTTTTTATTCGTCTTTAGTTTGTATTAATAGCTCAAAAATAGGTGTAAATATTAGAAATTGAAACATTGAGGTAATTTTTTATGCGTTTTTTAAATACTGGACCATACTTAGGCTATGCATAATGTTACATATGTGCTCGTTTTTCAGCAGTTTACGAGTATTTAGCAAAGAGGATTGGTCAATGGTTTCGGTGGGTGATGACAGTGCAATGATTGATGAGATGTCCATCGTGGATGTTTTCACCAAGCTTATTTTTGACGCTGATTCATTTCTTAATGACACTGAAATCTTAATTTTAGAGTCGCTATGCGATGTCGAATGTAGCTTGCTCAATGCTTCGCGCCGTGATCTCAGCGAGTATTTAAGGTCGATGGGGGTCGATGAAATGATCTCTATTGTCGGTATGGTTAAAAATGTCCTCGATCAACAGCGGAGCCTGCTGACAGTAAACAAACGTCCACCTCGACATATATTTCGGCGCTAACAGTAATATTGTCTATTTTTATGCCCCCAAAAAGTGACAACTTTTTCTAGGTGTATTAACGTGCGATTTATTTTTGCGCGCGCACAATTCTTTTTCTATAAAAGTGCAGCATGTATGGTTGGCGCTATCCATAACTGAGGGTTTTATGGCTGATTTGTATAAGGTTGGTGTCACCAGTGAGGTGGCTATGGCCAATGTTTGCAGTCATTGTGGTATGGATTTACGTTTGCATATTCAGCGCTTAGCGCGCAGATGCGAATTTTTCGTCAGCAAAATAGCTAGCCGCGGTTAGCTGGCAGTTCGCTACTGTCAGCTGACTCGGTGTTTACTTCAGCGGGCAGAGTAAAGCGAATACTGCGTTGTTCGACATCGACATCGCTAACTTCTATGTCGATAGCCTGATTCAATTCTATCACCAGTTGTTTGCTGCTTAAGCGTAAGCGCATGGGATCAAAACTGTATTTATCGGGCAGTAAGCGTGTCTCCACAAAACCTTCAATAAAATTGTCGTTCAGCCGCACGGTAAAACCATTGCTATTGATTTGCGACACTTCACCACTGAAACACTGTCCCAGCATCGGTTTGATAAACTGACATTTTAACCATTGCTCGAATTGATACTTTGCTTGTCGGCTTGCGTCCTGACCTTGCTGTACTTGTTCTAGTATGGCGTCGCTTGGCACCGCCACTGGCTGATCTTTGAGCTCTAGTTTTGCTTTGATTAAGCGATGGACTAACAAATCGCTATATTTTCTTAACGGCGAGGTGAATGTTGTGTAGCGAGGCAGCGCCATACCGTAGTGAGCGGCCGGTACGGTGGTGAGCTTACTGCGCTCTAATAAGCGGCTAAGCACTGCGCGCAGCGGGTAGCTAAGTGCTTCATCATCGATGCTTTGCATCAGCTGCTGATAGCCTGCAGGGCTGGCAAAGTCGATGTCTTTTAAATTGAGTTGTTCATCTGCCAGTTTTTTAACGTCGGGTAACCGCTCTGGGCGAAAGCCCGAGTGGCTAATAAATAAACCGCTATCGCCTAGCAGATCGGCGGCGCAACGGTTGGCGGCAATCATGCATTCTTCGACTAATTGCTGGGCGCTATTTTTATGTTGTGGGGCAATATGATCGAGCTTTTTTTGTTCATTTAATACCAGTCGATATTCTTGGCGGTTGGGAATTACCAAATTATCTTGCTTACGCTTGGTCAATAATTGTCGGCTGATGTCCTTCAGGCAATTCAACACCTGTTGATGGAGTTGGCAATGCTCGGCGACGGCTGGATCATCAGAACCGTCGAGAAACTCTGACACTTGCTGATAGTTAAGCTTGGCTTGTGACGTGACGAGTGCTTGCAACATCCGGTAATCGGCAATATCGCCGTCAGCATTAATATTAATCTCACAGACTAGCGCAGGACGTTGTTCTTCAGCAGCTAATGAGCAGCGCTGGTTAGAAAGTTCTTCGGGTAGCATGGGGATAACGTTGCCGGGCAGATAACTGCTGATGGCGCGTTTGCGAATGACTTGATCTAATGGAGAGTCAGTTTCAATGATGGCGCCGGGATCGGCAATTGCGACGCTCAGCTGCCAACCGTTAGCTGTAGTCTTGGCGTATAGTGCGTCGTCCATATCCTGCGTATGACTGCCATCAATAGTGACAAATGCAGTTGCCTTCAGATCCTCACGCTCGCTATCATTAACTTCTGTGAGTTGCTGTTGCCAGTCTTTCGGCCAAGGGGGCGCCCGTTGGAATTTAGCACTCACCACTTCGGCCTCGATGCCTGGTTTATCGGCGGCGCCTATCACGGTCAGAATGCCTGCCTGAGGTTTGCCTTGGGCATAGGGATGGCGTCGAATTTTGCATTGTATATAGTCGCCGTTTTGGGCATTTTTACGTGCCTGCGGTGGAATGAAAATCCAGCGACTGAAGTTGTTAATGTCCGGCTCAACAAAGTGGCCCTGGCCCTTGACGATATAGCGGCCAGTAAACTCGCCCAGCGGACTGTTGATCAATTTCTCAAGACTGCCGCTGACTTTAGCTTTGCTTTTGTTGTCTTTTGCCACCTGGGTAGTGATTAAAATTCTCACGTTGTCGCCGGGGAAGACCTTCTGCATTTCATCCGGGCTGAGAAATATTTCTCTTTTGTCCTCGAGCACAACAAAACCAAAGTTTCGCTGGGTCCCTTTGACGATACCGGAAGCATATTCTTTGCTGTCTTTAATTTCTTTTTTCAGCTGCTTTAGCTGAGAGAGGGCGCTTATATCTAACATGGAATAATAACTGACGAGAGAGTAAGGATCTGTTCAAATCGGAAGTATTACATTAGCGGAATTTAGCGAGCAGTGATAGCTGAAATTAAGGTTTATTTGCTTGTTTTTAGTGCAGTCATTGACCAGTAAAGGTGCATGTGTTCAACATCCGTTTAAGTAGGGTGTTTTTTTGCCTAAGTCAGTGATTCCTTTCGCAAAAGGTTGACAAGTACAGCCCAAGTTTTAATAATCGGATTATATGCATCTGCTATGGATTTTCGCTATTGCGTAAACCGCTCTTAACGCGAAATAGCCCGGTGCTTGCGACGTGCTTATGCGGGCGTGACAACTTATTAGAAGAAATGAATAAGTTTCAAACCCTAACCCATAAGCCCCTTGTGTTCGCGGCTGCGGGTAATTCTACATCTCGATTGGGCCTTTCTGGCTCGTTCTTGAAGGCATTTCTGACACATCAGTTTTCTGATGTTTTCTCATACTTTCAGCAAGTCTCGGTGTTATTAACGCTGAGATTTCTGGCTATACGTTTACCTTTTAGTTCTGCTAATAACCATCTCAAGGAGCTGTATTAATGGAAAAATTCTATGTGGTTGATACCAATGTTTTGTTGCATGACCCGATGGCTCTGTTTGCCTTCAATGAGCACCGCCTAGTCATTCCCATGACGGTATTGGAAGAGCTGGACGCCATTAAAGACCGTAAGGATAAAGATGTGAGTCGTGAGGCGCGTATTGCCATTAACGCCATAGACAATGTGTTAACCGATGCGTCGCCGAAAGAAATTCAGGAAGGGGTGGCGATTCCAGATACCACTGCCAGCGGCCATACCGGCAGTTTGGCAATTTTTCCTGACCAGCTGATTAGTCACGATAACCAAGCACCCTATCTGGACGGTTCGCCGCAGCAAGCGAACGATAATCGAATTATTAATGTGGCACTGCATCTGCAGAGTAAGCATCCCGGCAGTCATGTGTGTTTAGTGACCAAAGATATCAATATGCGATTAAAAGCTAAAGGTTCGGGCTTGGAAAATGTAGAGGATTATCGCAAGGATCGAGTGATTGATGATATCGACCTGATGTCTAAGGGTTATGAGATGGTTGAAGGAGATTTTTGGAGTAAGGTCGAAAACGTAGAGTCGTTACAAAAAGGTGCTGTCACTATGCATGTGGTTGCCCATAGCGTATTGCCCGATGCTTACCCGCAGATGTTTGTATGTGACAGTGGCGATTTTGTGGGTTTGGTACGTGAGATCAATACTGATGGCGTGCACTTACAACAACTGAGTCGTGACCGCTTAATGTCGCAGCAAATTTGGGGTTTGCACCCGCGTAATCTCGAACAAGCAATGGCGTTTTTTCTGGTGCAGGATGATGATGTTGATATGACCGTACTGACCGGCCCGGCCGGTTCCGGTAAAACCTTGATCGCTCTGGCCTATGGCTTGCACGCTATCATGGAAGACAAGCTCTTTGACAAATTAATCGTAGCGAGATCGACGCCACCTATCGCCGAAGACATTGGGTTTTTACCAGGCACTGAAGAAGAAAAGATGGCACCGTGGTTGGCCGCTTTTGAAGATAACTTAGAGATATTGCACGGGAACGATGAATCGCCTTTTGGGAGTATTGAGTATATTAAAGAGCGCGCTAACATTCAGTTTAAGTCGCTTAATTTCATGCGCGGCCGCTCTTTTAATAATGCTTATATTATTATTGATGAGTGTCAGGGCTTAACTCAGTTTCAATTGAAGTCGATTGTTACTCGAGTTGGTATGAATTCAAAAATTGTGGTGCTGGGTAACTTGGCGCAAATCGATAATAAATATATCACCCCGTTGACTTCAGGCTTGACCTATCTAGTAGAAAAAAGCAAAAACTTTGCCCATGCTGGAATTATGCACATTAACGGTATTGAGCGTTCGAGGTTAGCAGAATTTGCGGAGGAGAATTTATAACTTTGTTGAAATAGGTTTTTTATTACTACTCGTCGTTATCGGTTTGCTTTCGTTGGCTAATAAAGCGACCAAAAAATACACCGATCTCAAACAAAATCCACATCGGTATGGCCAGCAGTGCTTGGGAAATAATATCCGGTGGCGTTAACAACATACCGAAAATAAAACAGCCGACCACAATATAGGGTCTTTTTTCGACCAGCGCTTGTGGTGTTGTTATGCCTGCCCAAATTAATAACACGGTGGCGATAGGTATCTCAAAAGCGATGCCAAAGGCAAAAAATAATTTTAAAGTGATATCGAGAAAACGGGCAATATCGGGTGTATAGCTGACGTCTTCTGGTCCGACACTGGAGAAAAAACCAAACACTAATGGAAAGACCACGTAATAAGCAAAAGCTAAGCCGGCATAAAATAAAATAATACTGGATGCTAATAGCGGAATTGCGATGCGTTTTTCTGATTTATACATGCCAGGCGCGATAAAGCTCCACACTTGGTAAAGTAAGAAAGGCATGGCAACAACAATTGACGCCACTAGAGTGAGTTTGAACGGTGTCAAAAACGGTGAGGCAACATCGGTAGCGATCATGCTGGTGCCCTCGGGCAGCAGACTTCTTAACGGTTCTGAAACAAAGAAATAAATATCATTAGCAAAATAAAATAGCCCTAAAAATATCACAATGATCGTCAATACGCTGCGCAATAAACGATCGCGCAGTTCTGTCAGATGGGTGATCAGTGGCAGTGATTGGTCTACTTCGTCTGCAGAGTCGTTTTGTTCGGTGCTATTGCTCATGCTGGATTAGAATCGCGGTTGTTAGCGGGTTCTGCAGTTATTGTTTCGCTTGTGGGTGTTTCTTCATGGGCATCATCAATCACGTCGCTGATGTTATTTTGCAGTTTGTCTATATCGGTTTTTAGTTCGTCGCTGGCATGCTGAAAGTTTTCTTGAATATCACTTTTGGTTTTTTCCAGGCGGTCCATAATATTTTCGTTGTGCAGCTGCTGTTTGATTTCATCGACACCTACTTCCCTCGCAATTTCTGTTTTGATTTGCTGGAAGCTGCGGCGCAGGCGCGATAGCCATAGTGCAGAGGTGCGAATGGCGCCGGGTAAGCGTTCGGGCCCCATTATTAACAGTGCGACGACGCCAATAATTAACAGCTCAAGAAAACCGATATCGAACATGAATTACCGCCGCGTTACTTATCGCTGTCGGTTGCTTCAACCTTGGCTTCGTTGTTGTTTTGCTCGTCTTTTTCGGCTTTTTCGGCTTTTTCGTCATCGGTAGTCATGCTATTACGAAAACCTTTGACGGCTTCACCCAAGTCGCCGCCCATATTGCGCAGACGCTTAGTACCAAATAGCATTACTACGATGGCGAGGACGATTAATAATTGCCAAATACTTATTCCACCTAAACCCATAATACACACCTCTGTTAATCTGTTAGTTGTTGATATTTATTTTCGCGACGCTTTCTCTTCCAATCCAGAGAGATCAAAGCGGCGAGCGAGTTCTTGTAGCACGTCGTCGCTGCTGGCACCTAAATGCGACAGCATCACCAGCGAGTGAAACCACAGGTCGGCGGTTTCATACACTGCGTCGCTGTTGTCGCCACTGTGCTCGGCATCTTTAGCGGCGATTATGGCTTCATTGGCTTCTTCGCCAACTTTTTCTAAAATTTTGTTAAGGCCTTTGTGATGTAAGCTGGCGACATATGATGATTCTGGATCGGCGCTTTTTTTGCGCTGGTCTAGAATGCCGGCCAATTGTTGTAGTACATCACTCATGGTTGTTCAGTTTCCTATTGCTGATAAATATCAGCCGGGTCTTTGATCACGGCGTCGACGGTTTGCCAGGCGCCATTTTCGAGACGTCGATAAAAACAACTGCGACGGCCAGTGTGACAGGCAAGGTCTCCGAGCTGTTCGACTTTTAGCAAAATTACATCTTCATCGCAGTCGAGACGAATCTCTTTAATCAGTTGCACATGGCCGGACTCTTCGCCTTTGCGCCAGAGCTTTTGTCGTGAGCGCGACCAATAAATCGCTCGTTGTTCGGCCACTGTCAGCGCCAGGGCGTCGCGGTTCATCCAAGCCATCATTAAAATATCGCTGCTGGTGTGATCTTGCGCAATCGCTGGCACTAGTCCATCGCTGGTCCAGCGTACTTGATCGAGAAAGTCGCTGTTAATGTCGATATCGTTTTCCACCATGGCCTGTGATATTTACGTTGTAATGGTTAAATAGATGATTTTAGTGGGCGCTAGTATGCCATAGAAACGGCGTTTGCCACTAACGACGAAACCACAGTAATGCTGCAACTGCCGCCATTAAGGCGCTGAGCTCCGGTGAGGCGGTGATTTCGCGGATAAACCATGGTGCAACGGCGGCGATCAACAGCACTAAGGCAATGGCAATGTTATCAGGACGGCCGCTATTGAGTGATTTTTGTTCAAGTAAGTCGATTTGTTGTTGCTGCAGTTCGCTGATGATTTGCATTTGCTGGGTCTGTTGCAGATTTTCCAGCAGCGCCTCTGGTAATTGCGGTAATTTCTCTAACCATCCTGGCAGTTGTTTGCTGAGACGTTTATAAATGCCGCGGGGTGCGTAGCGGTCGCGTACCCATTGCTCAAGATAGGGTTGCGCGGTATCCCACAGATTAAGTTGCGGGTAGAGTTGGCGGCCCAAGCCCTCAATATTTAGCAGGGTTTTTTGTAGTAGTACCAGAGAAGGCTGTACTTCCATATCGAAACGGCGCGCGGTTTGGAATAGATATAACAGCAGTTGGCCAAAGGAAATCTCGGACAGCGGTTTATCAAATACCGGTTCACAGACACTGCGAATGGCCGATTCGAATTCGGTCGCCTTGGTATTCGGCGGAATCCAGCCGCATTCAATATGAAGCGCCGCCACAGAGCGGTAATCTCGCTGGAAAATCGCTAGTAGGTTGCGTGCCAGATAATACTGATCTGAGTCGCTGAGGGTGCCAATAATTGCACAGTCGATACCAATATATTGCGGTGACTCAGGGTGCTCTCGAGAGACAAAGATATTACCCGGGTGCATATCCGCATGAAAGAAACTATCGCGAAACACTTGCGTAAAAAATATTTCCACGCCACGTTCTGCCAGTACTTTCATATTGGTATTTTGTTGCTCGAGGGCTTCGATATCGGTAACTGGAATACCGTGGATGCGCTCCATTGTCAGCACTTGGCGATTGGTAAAGTCCCAATAGACCTGAGGCACATAGAGCATTTCGGAGTTTTCAAAATTACGCCGCAACTGTGAGGTGTTAGCGCCTTCACGTTGCAAATCTAGCTCGTCAAGAATAGTGTGTTGGTAGTCGTCAACCACTTCAACAGGACGTAGACGGCGACCATCGGGCAAGTATTTTTCGATCAGTTTAGCGAGGCTAAACAGCAATTTTATATCTTGTCGAATAACCGGTTCAATCGTTGGGCGGATGACTTTTACCACCACGTCTTCACCGCTATGTAATGTGGCAGCATGCACTTGCGCTACCGATGCTGACGCCATTGCCTGTGATTCAAAACTGGCGAACAGTTGTGTCACCGGTTGACCTAGTGCTTGTTCGATAATGGCTATCGCTTGTTCGGAGGCAAAAGGGGGTACTTGATCTTGCAGCTTAGCTAATTCATCAGCGATGTCGTTCGGCACTAAATCGCGGCGGGTTGATAACATTTGGCCAAATTTTATAAAAATCGGCCCCAGTGTTTCCAATGCTAAGCGCAATCGTTCGCCGCGGGAAAATTCCTCGGCGTTATATAGCCCCCAGGGCACGAGGCTGAATAATAGACGCGCAGGCGCGGGTAGCTGTTGGCGACTGACAAAGGTGTCTAATCGATAGCGGGCGGCTGTGCGGGCAATTTTTGTAAGGCGTTGGATACGGGACACGGGTTTAGTTTATGTCCTTGTCGGTGGCAAGATAGCTTGTGGTTGCTGATTTAGTTGAGATTGTAGCTGTTGGAGGCGTGCTTCAAACCGCTCAGTGCGCATCGCGAGGTGGTCGACATCGTTAAATAATTTGTCGGCCTGCCAGCGGGCGGGTAATAGGTCGCTCTCCTCGACGATAAATTCATCCATCTGTCGTTTAAAGCCCTTTAGCGCTTGTAGGCCAAAAGCGAAACCGCGGCGCAGATCTTTGCTGATAGCGTGGCCAACAATGTCGCCAAATAAATGAGTCAGTGGTAGTTCCCAGTCGACATCTAATTGTTTCAAGATTTTTTGTAATTCGATCAACGATTGGCTGTTGCCTTGCAACGTTAACTCGCCATTGATTAAGGCGCTGGCCGGGTCGGCGGCGGTGGCCAGCTTTAAAAACTCACTGGCAGAGCCGCTGAGGGTGGTGTCGCAGTCACCCTCATGCTGACCGCATAAACGGACTTCAGCATCGGTGGGGATGAGATACAGGCTCAAAAGCGGTGCTGTGCAATGTAGGGCAAAAACGTGACCTTGCAGTTGTTGCAGGCGGGCCAGTGTAGACAGGTCAAGTTTTAGGGCTTGGTTAATCAGGCTTTCTAGCGCCGCGATGGCCGCCGTGTGTAACGTGTTGCTGAAAATGGCCGCGGGGCTCATGGCTTCAGGCCTTTATGTACTGCGACGATACCACCGGTCATATTGTGGTATTCACAACGGGCAAAACCAGCATCGATCATCATGCCTTTGAGGGTGTCTTGATCTGGGTGCATGCGGATACTTTCCGCCAAGTAGCGATAACTTTCTTCGTCATCGGCAACTAGCTTGCCTATTTTAGGCAAAATATTGAAAGAGTAGCCGTCATAGATTTTGCTCAGCAGTTCGTTACGGGGCTTGGAAAACTCCAGTACTAATAAGCGGCCGCCGGGCTTGAGTACCCGCAACATAGAGCGCAGTGCGAGATCTTTGTCGGTGACATTACGCAGTCCGAAAGCAATGGTAATGCAGTCGAAGCTGTTATCGGCGAAGGGCAGTGCTTCGGCGTTAGCTTGGCTATAGTCGATATTGTCGACCAGGCCTAGGTCGGTGAGCTTATCGCGGCCGACGCTGAGCATGGAGGCGTTGATATCCGCCAATACTACGCGACCTTTTGGGCCGACAATGCGGCTGAATTTAGCCGCTAGGTCGCCGGTGCCGCCGGCGATATCTAATACTTTGTGGCCGGGCCTAACGCCAGACAGCTCAATAGTGAAACGTTTCCATATACGGTGAATACCCGCGGACATGAGGTCATTCATGACATCATATTTGGCGGCAACGGAATGGAATACACCGGCAACCATAAATGCTTTGCTATCACTGGCCACAGTTTTGAAACCGAAGTGGGTGGAATCGCCCTGCGGTTGGTCACTGCTATCGTTACTGTTGCTGGGCTCAGGCTTTGAGTCGGACATGTTGCGCTTGCTACTCTTCTCTATATTTCATAATTGAAACTGGCGGCCATTGTAGCGATTATGGTGCTAAAAGCCATTTGCTGAGGCGAATAAATACCTGTCTTTATGATGTATGTCAGCCGCAGCTGGGTTAAATATTTAAGCTGTCACGCAGCATTTTCATTTTGTCTTTACGCTGCTCGTTATTCATGGCGGTGCCAGTGCTTTTTTCAATGGACAGCTGTTCGGGCATAGTCAGCTGTTCTCCGTTTAATACTCGTTCGCAGAGCGCTTCATAGTGACGTTTAAAAACCGGCAGGGCTTTTTGTTCTTGGCTGTTAGCTAAGAAAAACCAGTCAGAGGCACTGCCGGCTAAATAGACCGCCGCATGTGACCAATGCTGGTCCTGCTTGGGTGAGGGCGTTTGGCAGGCTTCAATGTAGGCTGCATAGCTATCGGGCAAACCTTGCTCGCCATTGAGGTATTTTAATAAGCCGCGGATGGTGGGCAGAAACTCTGACGCGCGGATAGCTTGGTGGGCGGCATTAATTATTTGCTCAGGCCGCAGATGGTCGAGATTGCTAAACCAGATTCGTTTAGCGTAGTTGAGCTTTTCTTCGCTGGGAAAGGCCTTGTTGTATTGATTGTGATAAACCAACTCGAATTCAGCGAAAATCCTGTTGATAGCATCCTTTACCGCGTCTTTGGCCAGAGGGTTGAGTTCTGTTGTTACATGAGTATTTTTTGTGGTCATTTTACAGGCCTTCCCCCCAGCTTTTATCGGTATGCTTTTCGACAAAGCCGCGCTGGTCTTGCTCATTATTTTTGGCAAAATTCTTTTTGTGGCCGTACACATTCCAGCCATTGTTGATCCACTTTTTAAACTGTTGATCCCAGTTTGGGTTGTATTGGCCGAAAAAATGGCTGCTAAAACTGATCAGCTGGGCATTAAGGTAATCAACATTGGGGCAGATGCTGGCAATGATAAGCTCTACCATCTGGTCGCTGGGGCGCCAATCGTCGCCCATGGCGATGG
Source organism: Oceanicoccus sp. (assembly GCA_051277205.1). Taxonomy (GTDB): domain Bacteria; phylum Pseudomonadota; class Gammaproteobacteria; order Pseudomonadales; family Dasaniaceae; genus Oceanicoccus. Next base: position 40,864 of record JBNMPW010000007.1, read on the forward strand.
CCTGATGGCTATGGTTCTGTCGCGGTTGGGTGTAGCTGCCAGGAGTATAGGTTTCAGAACTGTTGGCTTGCGGCTGCGCGCTCGACGAAGCTTGGGGAGCCCGCTGGCTGGCAAATTGTTCGAACAGTTGCTCCCAGTTGCCGTTGCGTACTTCTTGTTGTTGTAGCCCGGTCACAAATTGGATGCGCAGCTCGCCATTGGCGAAATGTGTATTCAAACCTATCGCTGCTAAGCGTTGCAGTAACCCCGCCGATGGCCGCCACGCGTCAGCAATCAACCCGCCGTTGGCGAGGACATTGGTGAATAGTGGCGAGCGTTCTTTATTCATAGTGACGTATTTCGGTGTTTATAAGGGCTACTTATCGGCTTGCGGTAAAATCTCTACGCTCAGCGATCATTCAACAGCGCTATTTTTGCGCACTTATAGTATCTACCCATTGTACGGAACAGGGGAAATTGACACCAGCGCTTTACTTTTATCGATACTGTTAATTTATACAGTTGTCCATTAAGATGTGCTCTGCGCTAGTGCGTTAATTATTACATGGATTATTGCATCCATTATTAAAAGGTAGCTGAAATGGCCAAAGCGAAAACCGCCTATGTCTGCAATGACTGTGGTTCCGACTACAGTCATTGGCAGGGTCAGTGCAAAGACTGTGGCGCGTGGAATACGCTGAGCCAGATTACATTGTCATCATCGCCGAAGGCGGCGAAAGAGACTCGCTTCCAAGGTTATGCCGGTGCTGCTAACAGCCAGCGTGTCCAAACCCTGAGCGAAATCAATTTAGAACATTTGCCGCGCATCAGCACTGGTACCGGGGAGTTTGACCGTGTGTTAGGTGGCGGTTTGGTGCACGGTTCGGCGATTCTTATTGGTGGTTATCCTGGTGCCGGCAAGAGCACTTTATTGTTGCAGACCATGTGTCATATGGCGACAACTATGGATGCCTTGTACGTCACCGGCGAAGAATCACTGCAACAGGTGGCGATGCGTGCTCAGCGCTTGGGTCTGCCTACTGACAAATTAAGTATGTTGTCGGAAACCAATGTTGAGGCGATTTGCGCGCAGGCAGAACAACTGAAGCCGAAAGTACTGGTGGTGGACTCTATTCAGGTGGTGCACAGTGATGATGTTAGTTCGGCCCCTGGCAGTGTGTCCCAAGTACGTGAATGCGCGGCGTATCTTACCCGTTATGCTAAGCAAACCGGTACGGTGCTATTTTTGGTCGGCCATGTCACCAAAGATGGAAGCCTGGCGGGCCCGAAAGTGTTGGAACATATGATCGATTGTTCGATTTTGTTAGAAGGTTCCGAAGACAGTCGCTTTCGTACCCTGCGGGGGCAGAAAAACCGTTTCGGTGCGATTAATGAGTTGGGCGTGTTTGCAATGACTGAGCAGGGCATGAAAGAGGTGAAAAACCCGTCGGCTATTTTTCTATCGCGCAGTGATGAGCCCGCCTCCGGTAGTCTGGTGATGGTGGTGTGGGAAGGCACGCGTCCGCTGCTGGTCGAAATTCAAGCCTTGGTTGATGATTCGCAATTGGCTAACCCGCGTCGCGTCGCGGTTGGCTTGGACCAAAACCGCTTGGCAATGTTATTGGCGGTACTGCATCGTCATGGTGGCTTGCAGGTTGGCGATCAAGATGTATTTGTCAATGTGGTCGGTGGGGTGAAAGTATTAGAGACCAGCGCTGACTTGGCCTTATTACTGGCGATTGTGTCGAGCTTTCGTGATCGTCCGCTGCCGCAGGATTTAGTGGTATTTGGTGAAGTCGGTTTGGCCGGCGAAATTCGACCGGTACCCAGCGGTCAAGAGCGTATCCATGAAGCGGCCAAACACGGTTTTCGCCGTGCCATTGTGCCTCATGCCAATGTGCCAAAGGGCGGCGTCAAGGGGATGGAGATTATTGGCGTTAGCAAGTTGGTTGAAGCGCTGGAAGCTATATAGCTTCCAGCTTTGATGACAAGGCTTAGAAAATATCCTCTTCCATAACATCTTCAAGTTGGCCAGTATCGCCGCCATTATCCTCGCTGTAGGCTTCTGTGGTGGGGGCGAATTCCTCGCGGAAAGTTTCAAACATAGTATTGCTTTGGCCAGGCCGCGCTAAAAGACCGGTGGCGGAGTCGATTTTTACAGTGACTATGCCGCTCGGTTGTGGTCGTTGGGTTTGTTCGCGATTGGCCAATGCCACCGCCATATAGTCTATCCAGATTGGCAGCGCGGATGAGCCGCCATACTCGCGACTACCGAGTAATTTGTTATTGTCAAAGCCTACCCAGGAGGTGGTCGCAATGCCGCCGCCGTAGCCTGAAAACCAGGCATCGGTGGGACCGTTGGTGGTGCCGGTTTTGCCGGCTAAATCATCACGCCCCAAGCTGCGCGCTTTGCGCCCTGTACCCTTGCGAATAACATCCTTAAGCATGCTATCAATCAAGTAGGCGACGCGGGGCTCAACCACTCGTTTAGCGCTAGGCATAACGAGTGCTGGTTCGGTTTTGGGCTGATTAAGAATGTCTTCAATGGAAGCCATTTCTTCGATTTCTTCGGCGAGCTCAGGATTGCTGTCGAGGCTCTTTTCGCAGTCTCGACAGACCGTATCCGGCAGCGCCTGAAACAGGGTTTCGCCAGTGACACTATCGATTCTAGCAATCAAAAACGGGCTCACCTGATAACCGCCATTGGCCAGTACGGCGTAACCACTCACTATCTCTAGAGGCGTTAAAGAATGGCTTCCCAGTGCGAGAGAGAGGTCTCTGGGCAGTTGCTTGGGATCGAAGCCAAAATTAGCTACATAGTCGATCGCCGTTGGGATGCCGAGTCTGCGTAAGAGGCGTATTGATACTAGATTACGAGATTTAAAAAGCGCTCGGCGCAAACGGGTTGGGCCATAGAATTTACCGCCATCATTGGTTGGCCGCCAGGTACTTTCGAGGCTGGCATCTTCAAATACAATCGGCGCATCATTGATGATGCTGGCGGGCGTAAAACCATTGGCCAGGGCGGCGGTATAAATAAACGGTTTGAAATTGGAGCCTGGCTGTCGAGTGGCTTGGGTGATGCGGTTGAATTTGCTTTGGTTGTAATTAAATCCGCCCACCAAACTGAGAATGGCGCCGTTATCGGCATCTAGTGAAACCAGCGCTGCTTGGGCGTCAGGTAGCTGCGTTAAATACCAACTGCCATCAGGCTTTTGTCGCAACCTAATCAGGTCTCCCACCGCGACCAATTCGGCGGCAATTTTAACGGGGCTGCTGGTGCTGTCAACGGTCAAATAGCGACGCGTGCCTTGGATACCACTCTCCCAATCGACCACTACCTCGCTATCATCACTGAGCAGAGCACTAAACGCTTGCTCATCAACTGTTGTCACTATCGCCGGCAAAAAACCATCCGGACTGCTGGATTTGGCCAGTGCACTTAGCCATAACTGGCGTGTGCGTTGCGCTTGAGTGAGTTCAGCCGTTAAAACATTGTCGAGTTCAGTGTCGGCATCGTCAACGGCGGGCGACTCTTCAGCCGCTAGGCTTTCTCCGTTGTCATCGGTGTCGTTTACTGGCGGTAGATTTTGCTCTGGGCCACGATAACCATGGCGTTTGTCATAGGCTGTTAAGCCGGCCAGCACGGCATCATTGGCGGCGTTTTGTAAGCTGCTCTGTAATGTGGTGTAGACCCGATAGCCATCGGTATAGGCGGCTCTGCCATAACGGCTGAGCATGTTTTTGCGCACCATCTCGGCCACATAGGGCACATCCAATGTCACTTTGGTGCCGTGGAAGCTGGCTGTAATGGGTCGCTTCATTGCGGTTTGGAACTGCTCCATATCAATATCGCCCAACTGCCGCATGCGTCCTAACACTACATTGCGGCGGATCATTGCCCGTTCAGGGTTGATGATGGGGTTGGCGACGGAAGGTGATTGGGGTAGGCCCGCTAACATTGCCAGTTGCGCTAGATCGAGCTCCGTTAAAGATTTGCCGTAGTAAACTTGGGCGGCGGCCTCAAAGCCATAGGCGCGCTTGCCGAGAAATATTTTGTTGACGTAGAGTTCAAAAATTTCTTCTTTGCTTAGTTCTTGCTCGATTTGTATGGCCAATAAGATCTCATTAAATTTGCGAGAAAATGTCTTTTCAAAACTGAAAAAGTAGTTTTTCGCTACCTGCATGGTAATAGTACTACCGCCAGAACCTTTTTGGCCGGTTAGTAATAATTGTGAGACAGCGCGCAGCAAACCTTTTATATCTACCCCATTATGCTCGTAAAAGCGGCTATCTTCTATTGCGAGGATGGCATCGACGAATAAAGGTGGTATCTGTTCAAAGCCAATAGGGCGTCTTCTTTTTTCACCAAACTCGCCAATTAGCTGCTGATCAGCGGTGTAGATTCGCAGCGGAGTTTGGAGTTGAACGTCTTTAAGAACATCGACAGATGGCAATTTAGGACTAAGGTATAGATAAGCACTGCAGGCAATGAGTACAAACCCTGTAATGGCAGATGTGATCAACCAAAGGCTGATTGTGGCAATTTTTGTGAGCTGGGCCATGTTATTCCGGTTGTTATTAATGCGATTAGATACTTTACTTCATGTTAGTTTGCCAAAGTGTGAAATTATAAGCACTTTTTTATAACGATTAATTTGCGCAAACCCCATTCGTGATATTTAATGTAACTTGTAAGAATTCGCTGTAAGTTACGGATGCAAATAGGAAAATTACTGTGTTAGGCGGTTTATTCGGAAAAAATAGATCAGTACCTGTGTTGGGGGTGGACATCAGTTCAACCTCCGTCAAGTTACTTGAAATCAGCAAAAACGGTGATCAATACCGAGTCGATAGCTATGCGGTAGCTTCTTTACCTCCCAATGCGGTGGTGGAGAAAAACATTGCTGAGCTTGAGGGCGTGGCGGAATCGCTGCAGAAAGCTTATGACCGATCACGCACCAAGCTCAAGTCGGCTGCAGTCGCAGTAGCAGGCTCGGCGGTGATAACCAAGCTGATCGATATGCCCGCAGGGCTGAATGATGACAGCATGGAAACGCAGATCACTCTGGAGGCGGATCAATATATCCCTTACCCGCTCGATGAGGTGGCCATAGACTTTGAAGTGCAAGGAGAATCCGAAGGCAATCCCGAGCAAGTTGAGGTGCTACTCGCCGCTTGTCGACGAGAAAATGTTGATTTGCGGGTCGATGCATTAGAAATGGCTGATCTAACTACCAAGATTGTCGATGTTGAGGCTTACGCTATAGAGCGCAGCTTCGATTTAATTCGCCCATCCTTGGATTGTGACGAAGACAGCGCAATAGCGATTGTCGATATTGGCTCGACCATGACCACTTTGAGTGTGCTGGTTGATGGCCAAACGGTTTATACCCGTGAGCAGTTGTTTGGCGGCCGGCAGCTGACTGAAGAAATTCAGCGTCGCTATGGTCTGTCTCTTGATGAGGCAGGGCTTGCTAAGAAACAAGGCGGCTTACCTGATGATTATGAGCCCGAAGTGCTCGAGCCTTTTAAAGATGCTGTCGTGCAGCAAGTGACCCGCTCACTGCAGTTTTTCTTTTCTTCCAGTCAATATAATGATGTTGATCAAATCGTGTTAGCAGGTGGCGTTGCCTCCATGACTGGTTTGGCTGACTTGGTACAAGAAAAATTGGGTACGCCGACTACCATAGCGAATCCCTTTGCCAATATGTCATTGGCATCGAAAGTCGATGCGATGGCACTCAGTAATGATGCTCCTTCACTAATGATTGCCTGCGGCTTGGCATTAAGGAGTTTCGACTAATGGCTAATATTAATCTACTCCCCTGGCGCGAAGAGCGTAGGGCTGAACTCAAACAAGCGTTTTTAGTAGTGCTCGGGGCTATAGCTTGCTTCGCCTTTGCCTTAGTAGTGCTCGCTCATATGTCGGTGAATACAGGGATAGAGGATCAGCGTGCACGCAATAATTATTTGCAGGTGCAGATTGACGAGCTAGACGAGCAAGTCAAAGAAATTCGCGAGTTGGAGAAAAAGAAAAAAGAACTTCTGGATCGGATGAAAGTGATCCAGGAGCTGCAGGGTAACCGCCCTATTATAGTCCGGATTTTTGATGAGATGGTACGGACATTACCCGATGGTGTGTTTTATCAAGACCTGCGTCGTAAAGACAATATAATTACACTGACAGGTATTGCGGAATCCAATAACCGAATTTCCAGTTTAATGCGCCAAGTCAACAACTCCGGTTGGTTTGATTCGCCGAATTTAACGGCGGTCAAAGCTGATCAAGAATATGGAGAACAGGCAAGTGTATTTAACCTGTCATTTATTATCGCTACTCCTTCAGCAGAAGAGGGGAAATAGCCATGGATTTTAAGCAATCACTGCAAGAGATGAAAGAATTCGACGTCAATGATCTCGACTTTGAGAATGTCGGTTCCTGGCCTATCGCTATTAAAACCATTATCTGGGTCGCTCTTTTTATCTGTGTATTGGCGTTGGGTTATTTCTATGATATTGCCGGTTTACAAGAAAACCTCGCTACTGAGCAGCGTAAAGAAACTGAGTTAAAGTCCAACTTCGAACGCAAGGCTTTTAAAGCGGCAAACTTGGATTCCTATCGCAAGCAAATGGTAGAAATGAAGGAGTCTTTCGGCGCCTTGATTAGCCAGTTGCCAAGCGATACTGAAGTGCCGGGCTTACTAGAAGATATGACTAATAGGGGCTTATCGAGTGGCTTAGACATCAAGAGCATTAGGCTGGGTAAAGAGCTGACTCGAGAATATTATGTCGAGTTGCCGATAGACATTGAAGTGTCGGGTAGTTATCACGACATGGGTACATTTGTCAGTGGTATTGCCGCATTACCAAGAATTGTTACTTTGCATGATTTTGAGATTACCACGTCAAAATTATCGGCATTACAAATGAAGATCACTGCTAAGACGTATCGTCTTAAAGATTTGGGGGAGGGCTAATGAAATCACTCTACTCCATAGCACTGCTACTGCCATCATTACTATTGGTTGGTTGCGGCGGCAGTGACTTTCAAGATTTGGACGCCTTTATGGCGGAGAAAAAATCTAAGCCTGCCGGCTTGATAAAACCGATTCCGGCATTTAAAGCTTATAAAGCGTTTAATTATAGTGCTTCAGGGTTGCGTGGACCATTTGACAAGCCGGTAGAAGTTACTGAGATTACTCGCTTGCGGATGGCTAGCAATGTTAAACCTGATGATAATCGTGCTAAAGAATATTTAGAACAATTTAGTCTTGATTCATTGTCCATGGTGGGCACGTTGAAGCAAGGCGAGATTTTGTGGGCGCTAATGCAAGATGAAACCGGCGGCGTCCATCGTATTAAGCAAGACAATTATGTGGGTCGTAATCACGGCCGCATTATCGAGGCTACTGAATCCTTTATATCTGTCATTGAAATTGTGCCTAATGGCGTTGACGGATGGGTTGAGCGGCCAAAAACCATTAAATTGAAGACATTAGAAGAAGAGTGATAGTGGAGACTTCCATGGATACTGCATACAGACAATCGGGTTCACGTAATGAAGGGCTGGCGCTTCAGTCCCTTCGAATCACCAGAGCCTTGTCAGTAGTGCTGTTCGCATTATTGGGTTTTGTGTCAACGGCGACAGCTGTAAATTTAACCGATGTTGAATTTAGTTCTCAGCCAGGAGGGCGTTTTGAAGTGCGCCTTGATTTCGATGGTACGCCGCCGGAGCCCAAAGGTTATAACATTGAGAAGCCCGCCAGAATCGCGCTGGATTTAGAAGGTGTAGCGAGTCAGCTTAGTCAGAAAAAATTCCCGCTTTCTTATGGTAATGCCAGTAGTGCGGTAATTTTAGAGGCCGGTGGCCGCACTCGAATAATTCTTAATTTAGTTGAACTTGCGCCCTACGGTACCCGTATTGAAGGCAACAGTTTATTCGTTGAAGTGGGTGACTCAGGTGTTCGTGAGTACTTGAAGCCAACCAAAGAAAACCCTGTACTTACAGCAGCTACATCTAAGTCAGTATCTTCCAGCAATGAAATTGTCGATGTTGATTTTAAACGTGGTGATGACGGCGAAGGACGCTTAGTGATTGATTTGGCAAATCCAAAAGCCGGTATTAATGTCTTTGTTGAAGGCAACGTTATCAAAGTTGATTTTGATGATGTGGCACTACCTGAACGTTTACAGCGTCGCTTTGATGTCAGTGATTTTGCAACTCCAGTACAGCAAATTGAAGCACAGCCAAACGAAGATGGCGCTTTGTTCTCACTAAAAGCAATCGGTGATTATGACTATCTGGCTTATCAAACCGATAACCAATATGTCATCAGTGTTAAGCCTCTTTCAGCTGAAGAATTAGAGCTTAAAAAGAAAGATTTTGCCTATGTGGGCGAGAAGCTTTCTCTTAACTTTCAGGATATTGAAG
>JBNMPW010000008.1:0-38771 GCA_051277205.1 Oceanicoccus sp.
CAATGGTTATCAGTAGCTGTAGCGGAGGTGGCGGCACCAGTATAGCTGCCGATAATGAATCACCCGATCCAGTGCTGCTAGACATTGCCATCGCCTATATCAAACGTCCAGCGCCTGCGCCCGATAATAATAGCCGTGTGCAGATCAACAATCTTTTTGATCCCATTGAAATGTTCCCGGATGCGCAGCTGCTTATCCGCCCTCGCTCCTCTAACCTAGCGGAGGAAATAGATTTAACGCCACGTATCATCGATATCATTATCGCCGAGCTAAATGTTGAAGCTGACGTTTTATCCATTGATATTAAAGATTTAGAATCATCCTTTGATGGCAACAAGTTACTATTTGCAGTCCGCGGCATCCCTGAGTTTGAAGATAATGACGAGCCAGAATTATTTACTTGGAACCTCTGGCAATATGATTTTGAACTCGATGAAATAGGCTATGTGATTGACTCGGCGTTGATTCGCAACGACGGAGCGGCCGCTGGTGGCGGCCAAGATATGGCCCCGCATTTTCTGACTGACGACCGCATTGTGTTTAGCTCATCAAGGCAATCGGCCGTTCAAGAAAAACAATTAAATGAAGGTCGCGGTCAACGCTATTCCGCCGTCTCCGAGCTAGGGGGTAATAGTCAGGCGGTAGCGCTGCATATTATTGACCCTGACAGTAACGAAATCAGCCAAATTTCTCTCAATCGCAGTGTCGACATTGATCCGACAACGCTTGAGTCGGGTGAAATCATTTTTAGCCGGATCGATCGCGACCGCCAAACTAGCCTCTTTCAAATCAATCCCAGCGGCGGAGAACTTACAGCGGTCTACGGCAGCAATAGCGGTGATTTAGTCGCACTGGAAGAAAGCAGTGAAGGCAATATTGATCGCATTCACTTTCTGCAACCGCGAGAAATGCCCGATGGCCGGATTCTTACCCTATTACGCGCCAATAACCAAAACTCTTTGGGTGGCGATTTAGCGCTAATCAATCGCAGCGGCTTTGCCGAACTGTTCACCACTGTTAATGATTACAGTGGCAGCGATCAACGCGGGCAAACATCACTCAATGATCTAGATATTAATGCATTAGATGAATTATCTCCCGGCGGTAAATACCTCGCCGCTTATCCGCTACGTGATGGCAGTGACCGCGTATTGGTGAGCTGGAGTTCATGTCGCGTGCAAAATGACGAAGGCCTAATCATCCCTTGCTCCATCGCCGATGATGACGATCGCGTCATTCCGGTCGGCGAAACTGAGCGACGCTTACAAGCGGCTCCTAGTCTATTTGGACTGTGGATATTTAATCCCAATGACAACACCCAATTACCGGTAGTCATTGCCGAAGACGGCTTTGTCATTTCTGAAATCGTCGCCGCCGAACCCCGCGACTTCCCCGCCCTAGCCGACGAAGAGGATATTTTCGACACTAATCTAGCTGCCGAAAACAAGGGTAAGATTATTATCGACAGCGTTTATAACCAAGACGGAAGTCTCGTTACTTATTTAGCGGGGCAATCAATAAGCTCCGTAGCCACTCCCGGCACCCTCGCCTACATCAATCGCCCGGCGCGTTTTATTCGCGTTCTTCAACCAGTACCGCAACCCAATGAAGACGTCATCGAAGATTTGCCAGGCTCAGGCGGCCGCTATGGTTTACTAGAAATCCTCGGCTATGTGCCGGTTGAACCGGACGGTTCGGTGACAGTAAAAGTCCCCGCTAACACCCCAGTTATGCTGAATATTCTCGATAGCAATGGCCGTCGTATTGCCAGCCGCCACGACCATTGGTTACAAGTAGCACAGGGCGAAATACTGCGCTGTGTTGGCTGTCATGCAAACAATAGCGATTTACCGCACGGCCGACCCGACTCAAAACCGGCTTCATCTAACCCTGGCGCCATTAGCCTTAACAGCGGCTTAGAAGGCTTCAACGCCACTGACTCAAGTTTATTTGCCGCCAGCCTTGGCCAAACCATGGCCGATGTCTATGAGTTGAGAAAACCTGACGGCAATCAAAGTGAAACCGTACGTGACTTGCAACTCGAGCTCAGCTATCAAGACGAATGGACTGACATCGCCATCGCCAGTAGGGATGCCGCTATCGATTTGAGCTATGATACTGGCTGGAATATCCCCTCCGCTAACGCCATTATCGCGCCAAACTTAGACCCGGCTTTACAAGGTCGAATCGTGATTAACTATAATGATCACATCCAACCGATCTGGGCGCGCGAACGCAACATCACTCAAGACGGGCTTGAAGTCCTTGGCGCCGATGGCAACGCGGTAACCAACTGTATAGGCTGTCACAGCAGCAATGGCGATACTTTGGTGCCAGCAGGACAACTAGAGCTTAGTGACAGCATCGTCGACGGTGGCATTTTTACGCGCTCTTATGTCGAGTTAACCCGCAATGATAATGAGCTGTGGATTACCAGCGGCGGCGGTTTGGCCGATAGACAGCGTCTCTGCATTGATACCAACGAAGAAGGTGTGGAACTTCAAGTTACCCAGTTCTTCAACGTACCGGCCAGCGTTAATGGCGGCTCGGCTAGAGCCAGCACTAACTTTTTTGCTTGCTTTGAACAAGACAACAGCCCTAACTGCGGGCGCTTTATGCAGGATGTGTCAGCGCCACCGGCTAATTGTAGCGACGATGGCGGCACCCCAGATTCCGGCGGCACTCTCACCACTAAAGTGATTCCCGCTACTTTCACTGAGGCTGAAGTGTTAATGGCGGCATTACTACCGACGCCCTTGAGTTTAAGCACCGACCCGCAAGTACTGTCCTTATTGCAAAACAACTGCAGTAGCTGTCACAGCACCGGCGGTGGTCAGGTGCCGCATAGCGACCCGGATAACGATATAGCCTATAATGCCGCCAAAGACTATATCAACTTGGTAAACCCCAGCGCGTCGACGCTGGTGTTTCGATTAGCGACACTTAACCACCAATGTGGCGATAGCAACGCCTGCGATAGCTTGGCCGCCGCTATGGAACTAGCAATCACCACATTTGCCAGCGCTGTGCCGATAGAAACCATAAACAATGTTGTGCCGGGCGGATCAATATCCGCACAAGGCTCTTTTAACCACTATAATTTACTTAGCCAAAGCGAATTACGATTAATCTCCGAATGGCTGGATATCGGTACGCCGTTTTATAATAATCCGTTCGACCCACGCCTGTTTCCATAATATCGACTAGAGCATAAGCAATAATATTAACAATGGTTGAGATACAAATTTAATGAAGCGCTTCCTACCCAACTTGTGGCTACTGCTCGCACTGCTATTTAGCACGGCACTTTCAGCCGAACGGTCAGCTGCTGAAGAAACACCTAAAGAACCAATAGAATCAGAGATCCCCGCCTTTGTTGCCGACGCCTATATTGAACTGCATACCGGCCCAGGTCGCGGCTACCCCGTGTTTTACATTGCCGAGCGTGATGAAAAAATATTTTTGTTGAAACAGCGCACTGACTGGATAAAAATCCGTACTCATCGCGGCCAAGAAGGTTGGGCAAGACTCGATGACGTCGCCAAAACAATCGATCAATACGGCCAATCAATGGCCTTAAATATTCCGCAACTCGACGAATTTAATAACCGGCGTTGGGAATTAGGCTTTATGGCCGGCGATTTTGATGGCACTGATATTGTCACCGGCTATGCGGGTTATCACTTCACCCGTAATCTGTCTGTAGAAGTGGCACTGTCAGAAAACTTTGGCAACTTCTCCTCGGGCCAAAGTGCCTTGATCAGCATTGTTCACCAACCTTTCCCTAATTGGCGCTATTCCCCGTTCTTCACCTTAGGCGGCGGAGTGCGAAAAACCGATCCTCGGTCTACTCTTGTAGAGACCGAAGACAGAAATGACGATGTGTTGGCCGTAGGTGCAGGCATACGCGTTTACCTCGGTAAACGTTTAATGCTGCGCGCCCAATATAAAAAACACACCGTGTTAACTAACCGCGATGACGACATAGAAGTAGACGAATGGAAAATTGGATTAAGCGCGTACTTTTAACCACCGCAGCCGCCCTTTGCAGCCTGCCCCATTCATTAGTCTTTGCGCAAGATGTGGAGCAGGTTATCGAGCCCGGTTTACAGAGGCAACCGCGGCAAGCAGATGCTATCGATAGCGAGAATTTTGAAGTCGGCGTTTATTACGGCATCATCAGCATTGAGGATTTTTCAAGCAATGATGTTTACGGTGTGCGCGCCGCCTACCACATTACTGAAGACTTCTTTTTTGAAGCCACCTATGGCGAATCAGAAGGCGACTTAACCAGTTTCGAAAAACTCAGCGGCGGCTCGCCTTTGCTCAGCGATGAAGACCGAGACTATCGCTATTATGATTTATCGGTCGGCTGGAATTTATTACCCGGCGAAGTGTTTATCCTCGATGACTACGCCTTTAATTCATCCCTGTACTTGATTGCGGGTATTGGTAGCACCGAATTTGCCGGCGATAGCTGGTTTACTGTCAATATAGGCGCGGGGTTTCGGTTGTTATTAACCGATTCAATCGCCTGGCATATCGATGTGCGCGACCATATTTTTGACCGCGACACCTTTGGGAGTGATGAAACTACCCATAATATCGAAATTAACAGCGGTTTTACCGTGTTTTTCTAACCCGCGCACAGTGTTTTTCAAGCAACTTGCTATGCTTATAAAATATTTCTGGAGACAAGCATCATGTTAAGAATATCTATCCTGCTACTGGCCATGCTGACCAGCCAACTATCACTGGCCAATAACAGCCCCGCCCCCGACTTTACGCTAAAGAGCAATCAGGGCAGTAACCTCCGCCTCAGCGAATATCGCGGCCAAGTGGTGCTAATCAATTTCTGGGCATCATGGTGCGGCCCCTGCCGCCAAGAAATGCCGTTACTGGATGAGATGCAGAAAAAATATTCCCGTTTAGGTTTTACCATTCTGGGCATTAATGTGGATAAAGATCCGGCCGCTGCAGATAAAATACTACGCGATATCCCGGTTAGTTTTCCAGTGCTGTATGACAGCCTCGGTGAAGTCAGCCAAAACTATAATGTAAGCGCTATGCCAACTACCATTATCGTCGACCGCGATGGCAATATGCGCTATTTACACAAGGGTTTTAAGCCCGGTTATGAAGAAAAGTACATCGCTAATATCAAAACCTTAATTCGCGAATAAACCGCACATAATTGTCCACGAAATCGCCGCTATGAAAATAATCATTCTTATCAGCTTAATAACTCTGCAACTGCTTAGCGGCGGTTGCAGTCTGTTGGGTATCGACGACATTGAGCCTTGGGTAAAGCCCTATGAGAGGCAAAATATTGCCGACCCGATTATGAGCATGAACCGTGATCCGGTTTCCGCCGCATATATGAATCACGTCACTCAATCCAGAGAAGGTGCAAAAGGTGCTGAAGGCGGCGGTGGCGGTGGTTGTGGCTGTAACTAGTATGCTACATACATTGAATAAAATATTAGCAGCAGTCGCCGCCGCTCTAATCAGTAGCAGTTTATTGCAGGCAGCAGTATTACCCGAAGACCGCGCCGACGTAATGTTTCACAGCTACTCTGGTGGCGGCGTGACCATTGATGGACCTTCGCTATTAGTCCGTAAAGATATCGCCAGTACGGTATCAGTGAGTGCCAATTACTATGTTGATACAGTCAGCGGCGCATCCATTGATGTCGAAGCCAGCGGTGCCAGCGAATACAGCGAAGAACGCATCGAGTATAGCGTCGGCGCAGACTATCTGTACGACAAATCAATCCTCAGTGCCGGCTTTACCAGCAGTATTGAAAACGACTATGAAGCCGAAACGTGGTTTGTCGGTATCAGCCAAGATTTTTTCGGTGACCTAAGCACCATCAGCATCGGCTACGCTGCCGGCAGCGATACGGTGATGCAAAATGGCAATGATAGTTTTGAAGGCCAAGCTGATCGACAAAATTTTCAGCTCGGACTCAGCCAAATTATCAGCCCTAATTTATTGATGAATATCAATTACGAGACAGCGACTGAAGAGGGCTATTTAAATAACCCTTATCGCAGTTATCGCTTTGTTGATCCAGCTAATACCAGCAACACGCTCAGTGCAACCGAAGTGTATCCAAACACCCGCACAAGTGATGCAGTTGCCATCGGCGGTAAATATTTTTTGCCCTATCGCGCCGTGCTAAGCGCTAATTATCGGTATTTTACCGACGACTGGGATATCGATGCTCATACCTACACATTAGGCTACACCCATCCGCTGGATAAAGGCTGGATTTTTGATCTCACCTATCGATTTTATCAACAAAAAAGCGCATATTTTTACAGTGATTTACACGCTTTTCAGGCGGTTGATGAAAGTGACTTTCGCGGCCGCGATAAAGAGCTTAGTGAATTTAACACCCAGACCTTAGGCTTCGGTGTCAGTTACCAATTCGCCATTAGCACTCATCTCATTGAAAAAAGCAGTATCAACCTGCAATATGATTTTATTCAGTTTGACTACGACAACTTCAGTGATACACGCGATCAAGTCGCCCTTGGCGAAGAACCCCTGTACGAATTTGATGCCGAAGTAATCCGTCTCTACCTCTCAATTTGGTATTAACGACCCCCATTCCGCTGCCGATAAACGAGCGGCTTTTTCTGCGAGCTAATAGCTGGCAAGCCCTGTGTATATTATCAACATTAGAACGCGAGCGTGAAAGAGTCTCAACGCAACTAACAATGCACGAGATCTTGGTTTTGATACTTGAGTGGTATTGCGACCACCAAAGTCATACCAGCCTTGAGAGCCAAAAGTGAAGCTATAATATTACCCGCTGCTGAAGTATCCCAGTTAAGATAATCATTGATGACGCTAACATCAATATCAATGCTGATACTGCCTGCACCGACAGCATCAGTATATTAGGGTTAGTAATACTATTGACGTGACATATTTTATTCAGGAATATATAAACCAATATATTGAATGACTTGGGTTTTATTGTCTTCGGCCATATTAAGTATGTCGACAGTTTTTCGAATGCTTAAGTATTTTGAGAGATACGATATAGCCGTGCCAGATGATGTAGTCACTATAAAATAAGACCGAAAGCATCCCTTATTCACAATGACTCAGTTAGCACGGCCTTTATGTATTAGTCTAACGATTCAATTTCTCGCTTCAATGTAGACAGAAAAGTACCACCAAGGGCGCCATCAACGACTCTATGATCACTAGAAAGGCTGGCGGTAATAATTGTCGCTACCGTTGTTTCGCTGTTGTCTCTCACCACGATTTGTTTTTGCGCCCGCCCCAAAGACAAAATAGCGACTTGCGGAGTGTTGATGATAGCGTCAAAGCTTTTTACACCATACATACCCAGGTTTGATATTGTGAACGACCCACCATCAATATCACTGCGTTGCAGGTTGCCGTCTTTTGCTTTATCGACCAACCCTGCAATGGCAGTTGCCACCTCAACAGGGGTCATTTGGTCTGCTGCTTTCACAACCGGTGTAAAGAGGCCTCGCTCTGTAGCGACTGCGACTGATATATCTGCATGTTCAAATTGTCTTATTTCGTCACCGACCAATTGAGCATTGATTTTAGGAACTGCCTTCAACGCTCGCGCTGTACACCAGACAATCATGTCGTTTATAGACACTTTTTGACTCTGCTGCGAATTAATCTCCGCACGCTTTGCTAATAAAACATCTAACTCAATATCAATGCATAAATAGAAATGCGGAACCGTTTGTTTTGACTCGACCAAACGACGACCAATCGTCTGCTGTGTCGGGCTTAGTTTTGTCGCTGTGAATTTTTCAGCTGCTGACTCTTGCGATGATGGCTCTTGGTTAGATGTCTCGGCAACCTGACTACTGCTGGCTGCGCGTTCAACATCATCTAAAGTGATCCTTCCGCCTGGCCCTGAACCGGCCACTGTATCAATATCGATACCCAGTTGCTTCGCTTTTCGTTTCACCGGCGGGCTAACTCGAACCTTGCCCGACGTATTTCCGGCGGGTACAGCAGGCGGTGCAGCTTGAGGTGCTGGCGCAGCAGCAGGAGAATTTGCAACTTCAGCCGAGGCGGCTGCATTGCTGGCTTCTTCACGTGCAGCGTTAAACTCTGCAACAAAAGTATCTATGGCTTCATCCGATGTTTCTGCATCGGCAATCACGCCAATCAATTCTCCGACAACAAGCTTATCATCGGTTTCTGCAAATTTTCTACGCAACACACCAGTTGCAGTAGCTTCAAGCGTATTAACTATTTTGTCAGATTCAATATCTACAAGTTCATCACCCTTATTGACTGTGTCTCCAACATCGCTATGCCATTCGGCGACCGTACCGCTTTCCATCTCGATTCCCCATTTGGGGATTGCTAATGCATACATAGAGTTACTCATTTTAACGTTTCACGAATTGCGGCTGCAATTTTTTCAGCACTTGGAAGATACGATTGCTCAAGTTCGCGAGCGAAGGGAACAGGTGTGTGTGGTGCGGTTACTTGTTTAATCGGCGCCCTCAGACTACTAAAACCCTTATCGGCTACCATACCGGCAATATCTCCGGTAAGACCACAGCGTGGCGGCGATTCATCGACAACAACTAACCGTCCAGTGGCTTCAACACTTTCTAAAATTGTTTCTTCGTCAAGAGGCGACGTCGTTCTTGGGTCGATCAAATCACAGGTAATTCCTTCGGCAGCTAATGAATCGATGGCCTGAGCTGCAACATTCACCATTTGACCAAAAGCAACCACTGTACAGTGCTCTCCTTCGCGAGGCATTGCCGCTTCGCCAAAGGGAATCGCGTAAGCTTCATCAGGAACTTCGCATTGACTTTGATAAAGCAATTTATGCTCAAAAAACAACACCGGGTCGTCATCTCTAATAGCCGAAATCAACAAACCTTTTGCATCGTAAGCATTTGAAGGCACGACAACTTTTAACCCAGGTATCGCCGTCATCATCTGATACATAGTCTGCGAGTGTTGAGCCGCAGCAGAATACCCACCGCCGGTATTACACCGAATAACTAACGGGCACTTACTTTTGCCTCCGAACATATAACGAAATTTCGCGACTTGATTCATCACCTGATCAAGACAAACACCAAAAAAATCGGCAAACATAATCTCGGCTACTGGACGCATCCCCGATAAAGCAGCGCCGGCAGCTGCACCAACAATAGCGGCTTCAGATATGGGAGTATCAATAACACGATGCTCACCAAATTCAGCCACTAAGCCTTTAGTTACTCCAAAAATTCCACCAACACAGCCAACGTCACCGCTGCTGCCACCTCGTCCACCAGCAACATCTTCACCAATGACAAACACGGTTTCATCGCGAGCAAATTCATGGAATAGAGCCTCGTTTAATGCATCACGAGTTGTCTTTATTGGCATAATCACACACCCTTAATAGTTAATATAAACATCAGTTAATACATCATCTGGAGTTCCACGCGGTGCAACCATGGCGGCTTCTACAGACTCTTCAATCAGCGTCATCACTTGGTCATCAATCGAGTCTAACTCTGTCGATTCGAACAATCCCTGATCGGTAATTGTCTTTCTGAAAATTTGCAGGCAATCAGATGTTTTACGAAGTTCTTCTACCTCACCTTTGGCTCGATATAGCTGCGGGTCCCCTTCAAAATGGCCGAAATAACGCATCATCGTGGCATAGATTATTGAAGGCCCATTGCCACTACGTGAATGAGCAATTGCTTTTTCTGAAGCCTCATAAACCGAAAAGAAGTCTGCGCCATCGGCTTTAAATACTGGCATACCAAAGCTAGCTGCTCGAGCCGCAATATCAATACCGCCAGAAGAATATGAAGCGCCAGTATTTTCAGAGTAACCGTTGTTCTCCATTACAAAAACTTTTGGCACTTTAAGACAAACCGCCATGTTCATCGCTTCAAACGTGGTGCCTTGGTTGCTGGAACCGTCACCGCCAAATGAGACGGCAACTGTGTTGTTGTTTTTTAACTTACTCGCTAATGCTGCGCCTACTGCAATGGGTGGGCCGCCACCAACAATGCCATTAGCACCAAGGATTCCGCGGTCAATTTCGGCAATATGCATGCTACCACCCTTGCCATTACAGGTGCCTTCAGTAGAGCCCCAGATTTCCTTCATCATCATAGGCACATCTGCGCCTTTCGCGATGCAATGACCATGCCCTCGATGGGTACTAACAATAGCATCCGCATCGCTCAGGTGTTCGCAAACACCTACAGCAATAGCTTCTTGACCTGAATATAGGTGCGTAAACCCGGCGATTTTTCCAGTTGCTATTTCAACGTGCAGTCGCTCTTCGAATTCTCGAATCGTTTTCATTCGGCGATATGCGTGCTTCAGTTGATCTGCATTCAACGTTGACATTTTCGTCTCCAATACTGTGTATTTTGTTTATTTACTCGCTGTCGAATATGTATATTTCAAAACAAAAATTGATTCAAACTCAGCAATTTTTATGGTTTCACTGAATGCTGAATCTGTAGATCCAATATTCATTATCAATCAATTCCAAAGATATTACCACTATAAAAACAGCCTAGGATCTAGCCGATTTAGAATGGATCGAACCATAACTTACAAGCGATTTTTTTATCACAGCTCAGTATTATTTACTTTTCAGAACTGACTCATTGAGCAAAAATTTGTGGCACTTTTAACTCTTGGAAACCAGCAAAATTATTTCTCCATTAAGCTAGCGGTGCATACATTTTTGATCCATAAGATGGTTAAGTAAATATTTATTACATACTTTTAAAGGATTTAACCTAGTCCGGCGCCGCGCAAACGAGTAAAAATGTCAGAGCAGCAATATCTTTTATCTGCATTTGGAATATCATCCTACAAACAGCCTGCGGGAGATAAATCCTTCAACAAAACCGGGTGCACAAACCCGCTTTCGACTACCGGTGTTTTGGTAGACGCAGCTTAAATAGCATTTTCGTATACCTTACCAACCGTAATCATTATCTACGCATCTTATTAGCGCTTCAGAGCCACCATTAGTAATAATGCAACACAGATAGTTATTTACCAACACATGGTTGTTGCGAGTAAATATTTGTCAATGAGCTGATCAAACTAGAATTTAACACCTTCTCCCGGACAAATCCGGCCAAAAATTAGTGCCCGCGTGTCCTTCTGTATATATGTATGGGTAAGATGCCACATATTTCGCGGATCAGCTCAACATTGCAGCCTGTATTTGGGTAAACTACGGCATGTGCAATTTCACTATTTTAATCCGTTCATTTTGGCTCTCCCAATAAGTGAATTCTGTGCCGCTGACTTTTTATTGTCACTTTATAGGCATTGATATTGTTAAAATAGATAAATACCAGCAGAGAAAAGCAAAAATAAAGTTGCTTTCAGTGCCAGTGAATAGGGCTTAAACCAGTAAGTATGCGTAAACCGATGGATAGAAGCGTTTCTATAGCGCCGATGATGGATTGGAGTGACCGCCATTGCCGTATGTTCTGGCGGCAACTAAGCCGACAGGCGGTACTGTATACAGAAATGGTCACTACTGGCGCCATCATCCATGCTGGCCCCGACCGTTTCCTACAATTCCACCCTGAGGAGCAGCCACTTGCCTTGCAACTAGGCGGCAGCAACCCTAAAGATTTGGGCCATTGCGCAAAGATTGCTGAAGAATGGGGCTTTGATGAAGTTAACCTCAACTGCGGCTGCCCTTCTGATCGCGTACAAAGCGGCATGTTTGGTGCCTGTTTGATGGCACAACCGGCCTTAGTGGCGGATTGTGTTAAGGCAATGCAGGATACTTGCTCGATACCCGTCACGGTAAAACACCGCATCGGTATTGATGACATGGAGACTTATCAACAGATGCTTGATTTCATCCAGCCAATTGCGGATGCGGGCTGTAAAACCTTTATTGTGCACGCACGCAAAGCCTGGTTACAGGGCCTCAGTCCGAAACAAAATCGTGAGGTACCTCCGCTAAATTACCCCATGGTTCATCAACTGAAAAAAGACCATCCCGAGCTTGAAATCATTCTCAATGGTGGCCTCGAAAATTGGCAGCAATGCCGCGAGCAATTAGCACATGTCGATGGCGTAATGCTGGGGCGCGCGGCTTATCACAACCCTTATTTGTTAGTAGAAGTTGACCCGCTATTTTATGACCACACTAATGTTGATGACTCCGGCACTATTCACAAAAGCCGACAGCAGGTATTACTCGACTTTATGCCCTATATTGAAGAACAATTGACGAAAGATGTCGCCCTCAACCATATCACTCGTCATCTACTGGGTTTATTTCAGGGAGTGGCTGGCGCCAAGTTGTTCCGTCGCCATATTAGTCAACAAGCACACAAGAAAGGCGCAGGTATAGAAGTGGTGGAACAAGCGCTTGCGCTAATGGTCGAAGTTCAGCAACGCAATGATGAATACCATGAGCGCCAAACAGCCGCTGCACAGCAACAGCAATAACGACATTAATACCTAAAGCACTAACTACAGCTTTAACTACAGATAAACAGGAATGCAGATGACAAACAAGCTGGAACAACTCAAACAAATGACTGACGTCGTTGCCGATACCGGTGATATTGAAGCGATTGCCCGTTTCAAACCCTTAGATGCAACCACTAACCCGTCGCTACTGTTAAAAGCCGCCCAGCTGCCGCAATATGGTGAACTGGTTAGTAATGCCAAGCAATGGGCTTTGCAACAAGGTGGCACTGACGCTGAGCAGCTCGCCAACTGCAGCGACAAAATGGCGGTTAGCATTGGCTGTGAAATACTAAACATCATTCCCGGTAGAATTTCCACCGAAGTGGATTCACGATTATCATTTGATACCGCTGCCACACTGGTAAAGGCCCGCCGATTAATCGAGCTCTACCAACAACAGGGTATCGATAAGAAACGGGTATTGATCAAAATCGCCTCGACTTGGGAGGGTATCCGCGCTGCCGAGATATTGGAAAAAGAAGGTATCAACTGCAACCTCACTTTATTGTTTGGTTTTTCGCAGGCCGCTGCTTGCGCCGATGCCGGGGTATTTTTAATCTCACCTTTTGTCGGTCGTATTCTCGACTGGTATAAAGCCAATAGTCAGCAAACTGAATACAGCGCCGAGCACGACCCCGGTGTGATTTCAGTAAGCCGAATCTATAATTTTTATAAGCAGCATGATTACCAGACCGTGGTGATGGGCGCCAGCTTCCGTAATTTGGGTGAAATTGAGCAGCTGGCTGGATGTGACAGGCTAACCATTAGCCCACCACTGCTAGAACAACTCGCAGCCGACAACAGTCCATTAGAGCGACAACTAAGCCCGGGCGCCTCAATAGCGACTATCGACAAACCGGATAACAGTGAATCCAGTTTTCGCTGGGCGATGAACGAAGATGCCATGGCGACAGAAAAACTGGCCGAAGGTATTCGTAATTTCACTATTGATCAAATTAAATTAGAAGTACTGCTTAAGGCATAATTACTTGATGGATCAAGATCAATCTTACATTTTTTAAAAAAAGAAGTTATCTATGCTATTAAAAATCAAACAGTTCTTCAGTGACCAGCTCACCATAGAAGAGAGCAGCGACCCACAGCACCAGCTGCAATTATCTGCCGCCGCTTTGCTGATCGAACTAAGTCGCGCCGATTATCAACGCGATAGCAGCGAGCAACAGGCTATTGAAAAAGCTTTGAAAAAAAGTTTTGGGCTTGAACAAACGCAACTCGACAGTCTGATTGAATTAGCGGAAGCTGAAAATGAGCAGGCAACCTCCCTCTTCCAATTTACCAACCTGATTAAAGATAACTATTCAGCAGAGCAGCGTTTTGAATTGGTTAAGATGTTATGGCAAGTAGCTTTAGCCGATGGTGAAATCAGTAAATATGAAGATCATCTAATCAGAAAAATTGCCGATTTGATTTATCTACCACACAGTGAGTTTATCAAAGCTAAATTAGCGGTGATGGCAAAGGATTAAAGATTTATGCGCTGACTTCGAGCGTGTTGACCAATGAGGAAAAGGTCTGGCGATTTTCTTCATTTAGGTCCATCAAAGTACGATGTGCTTCAATGATTTTTTGGCGGGTGCACTCTTGATCGGCATTGATAACCGGCAACTCACCCAAATTGTCATCTAAGGGCTGCTCCACTGCCTGGCAAATATCAAAGACTTTATTAAAACCCATGCTGTCGAGCAAGCGGGTAATATTAGGGTTGGGGGAAATAATCATAGGCACCAACTGGTGCTTGAGTTTTGCTTGTATCGCCAGTTTTGCCAAAAGTCCCAACGAAGTGCTATCGATACCTTCCGATTCCGATAAGTCGATAATGACACCGACAAAATGTGGGCATGAAAACATTTCACTAAAATAGTCGTCAATAGTATTGCAGAGCGTGAGTCGAACATCCCCCACCAATTTAATCACAAAGGCGCCATCGTGTTGCGCCACTAATATTTTACCCATTTGCATCGATTACTACCTTTTACATCTCAATGCTGTCACTCGTTACTGGTATCAACTACACCCGAACGGCTAATTAACAACACTGCTATATCATCGGGTCCCGTTTTAATATCTTGCAGCGACAAGGCACTGACAATCGCATTTATATGATCGGGAGCTGTGCTCAAGTGATCTAATAAATACTGTTCTTGGGCGATCACACCGGCTGCTGAAATCACTTCCAATATACCATCCGAAAACAAGGTGAGTACAAAAGATTTCGGTAATAATAGCTCATTTTCTGTGTATTCTGCCTGTTCAAAAAGACCAACCGGCATGCCTTCACCAACTAAGTACCGGCAGTCGTCGCCAGTCGCCATTATCGGCAGCGGTAAATGGCCGGCAACGCTATAACGCAGGCTATCAGTGCGTAAATCAATCACCCCCACGCAGAGTGTGGCATGCTTGCCAATACCGGTATTGAGCAGATTGCGATTAGCCACATACAGCATCGCTGCTGGCGATAAGATAGTGGCATCGTCACGGTGTAGATAATCGCTGCGTTTGCGGGCAAACATATTTTTCAGCAAAACCGTCAAAAAAGCCGAGGAAGCGCCGTGACCGGATACATCGGCAATAAAAAACACCACATAGTCATCACCAACACTGAAGTAATCAACGAAGTCACCGCTGAGATAAAACGACGGCACGATGCGATGACTAAAGCTCAAATCGGCAAACTGTTGTGGCGACGATGGCAACATTTTAAGCTGCACTTGGCGGCCGGCTAATTGATCCTGCTCTAATACTTCTAAATTTTGCTGTAAATCGCTGTTGGCTTGTTCGAGCTGCTGGCGATAAGCGATATTTTCACGCTGCAGACGCCCTTGCTTAAGACTGCGATTAATCGCCAGCTCCAACACCTGAGTATTTTCGATAGGTAGCATTAAATAATCGGCCGCGCCCTGCCGTAAAGCACTGACCACATCGCTCATCACCCCAGTTGCAGACATCACGATCACCGGCACATCGCTAAACTCGGTCTTAATCGCCAACAAAATATCGCCGCTCTCTTCATCGAGACTGTTAAGGTCACACAACACGACACTGATAGCTTGTTGCGTCAATAATACCAAGCCTTGCCGCAAAGAACCTACCTGATAAATGAGATAGCCCGCCTGCCGCAGCCAATCACAAATAACGCTGTGTGCATCACGATTGTTTGAAACCCCCTCTTTTGAAGAGGAATTTTCGATCAGCAAAAACTGCTCGGATGACGATGTCATTGCTTAGTCCTAAGGCGTTTAGAGGTATTGATGCGTATTTATGGCGGAAAACATTACTCCTATGAATACTGGACTGCAAGCAATAATCACCGCTACCGTGAGCTAGCTTTAAACTCTACAAATACATCCTAATCACTACTTGGCAGGCATTGACACAATTTTGTTAGCGTACTATAAATGCTCTACTTATAGTTGTTGTTAGGGGACTTACGATGTCATCTATTGATCGTTGTTTTAATGAGAAGCGCAACTTCATTCGAATGAAAATTAATTCGGATGTCATCATGACAGTAATCGGAGAACAGTATCGAGGTGTCTGTAAGAACTTGAGCGGGACCGGCATGTCAATTGAAACCAGCAATAGCTTTGAGCAAAACACGCAACTAGAGCTATCTATTGCACAACAAGGCGAAACTCACCTACCTTTTAATGCTCGAGGTCAGATCAGTCGAGTTGAAAAAGTGTCTGAGGGACGTTATATGATTGGCATCTCTATTAGTGAGATTTTTTGAGCTCTAGTAGACTTGCGCTACTCTTCCAGCCACTCATCGTCGTTCCAGCCACCGTCAACTGCCTCGCCAAAGTTATCTGTAACGACGCCGTCATTGACCAGGTATTCTCGTCGCTGCAAATACGCATCGCGGATAAATGAATAGCGATCACCAGTGATAAGCTCCTCGGCGGCAAACAAGCCGCCGCGATCATCCACATTTCGCAGCATCCATAATTGGTTACGGGTGGGAATATGGTCGAGTTTGGTAATGTAATCACTGAAGACATCGGCAAAACCTCCAACGCTATCACGCAGGGTATATGGGCCCAGAAAAGGCACCACAAGATAAGGCCCTGAAACTACCCCCCAATAACCCAGCGTCTGGCCAAAATCTTCCTCGTGCTTTTCTAAACCCAAGGGGCTAGCGACATCAAATAAGCCGGCTAAACCGACTGTACTATTAATCAGGAAGCGGCCAGTATCTGATGCCGCCTGACCGAACTTTAATTGCAGGACATCATTGATAACAGTGGTTATTTCAAGCAGGTTTGAAAACATATTGCCTATACCCCGTTCCAGCGAGTCAGGGGTGACCGCTTGATAGCCACGCGCCACAGGGCTAAGCACATATTTATCGGCGACGTCATTGAAGGCGAATATCTTACGGTTAAGTGACTCTAAAGGATCTGGGCGCTCCAAACCTGATTGGATCAATGTCGACACATAGTCATTCCATTCCTGCCAGAATTGCTGACTATCCTCCTCCATTTGCTGCCGATCTTCGGCAAATGTAAGAGTACTAGTTGCTAGCATCAATAAAAAGCCAAGCTGCGTTATAGTAGTAAGGGGCTCAAACAGCTTCATAGCGGTCGATTTTCCTTTGCATTATCTTTGCATATATCCATTATTTTAAAGCAGAACAATAGTCGAATCTTGCGATAGATTCCACAACTTCTGTAAGCGATTAAACGAAATAGCGGCTGTTAACGAGCGCCTAAAAGGATATCTTGAGAATGAAGCAGCCGCAGCAAATCACTGCCAAAGTCGATAATTTGCTGCGGCTGCGGGTGTTGCATTTCCGTTGCTAACTGCGACAATGCCTGTTGACCTGAGCTTATAGCCTCATCTTGCAGCAACTCCAGCAAACGAGCAGTCACTGAATTGGCCTCCATAAATGCCACTTTGTCTTGACGGTCACGATAGACAATCAAAAAATGCGGCTCTTGGGATGCTTGTTCAGGCTGAAATTGCTGACCAATTTGATGCACGGGATATTGATAGGCCAGGGACCACGCTAGTGGCGACACTAGCGGTTTTCCCGTCAACAAATCCGCCTCCGGGTCTATATCGAGTTCAGCCACATCAATATCGGCCACATCCAAGGCCAGCTCGACCCATTCATAATGGGCCAATTCTTTCATAAAAGGCGGATCAACGTCCTTTGGCTCTCGTTCTAGCTGTAAATAAGCCAAAAACTCCTGACTAATTTCTAAAAAATACGGGCTATGCGATTGATGTTTTATCATAAAATCACGCACCATCGCATGCCAGGGTTCATCACTATAAAGGCTACGCAGGACCGGAAAGCCGTTACTGATAAATGTTTCGAGATTTTTATAAAACAACTCGCGGTAAATCTTTAAACGCCGCGGCTCGATCCCCTCGGGACCAGCAACCATTTGCGGGTCGCGAATATGGCCTGCTAACTGCCGCTCTACCTGCTCAAAACCCATTACACAGCAACCTGTTCCGATGGCTGACCAATAGCCGCTGCTTGTTGATATTGGCGGATTTGCTCGACTTCCAGCAGCAATTCTTCCATGGGAGGGAAATTAAAATCCCGCTCTAATAAGGTCGGTAATGGGCCACATAATCGATAAGCCTGTTGCAATAACGCCCAGACCGGATCAATAACATTAGCGCCATGAGTATCAACCCGCAGATCTTCGGCCTCATCATAGTGACCTGCCACATGAATGTAACGAGCCCGCTCTAAGGGCAGTGCTTGTAAAAACTGGTAGGGATCATATTGGTGATTAATGCTGTTTACGTAGATGTTATTTACATCGAGTAACAAATCACAATCGGCCTCAGCCAGTACCGCATTAATAAATTCAGCTTCAGACATTTGCTGATCAGGAGCGCAATAATAGGAGGCATTTTCCATAACGATACGCTGGCCCAGGATATCTTGCACTAGCCTGATTCTCGCAGCCACATGTTTAACCGCCTCCTCAGTAAAAGGGATCGGCATTAAGTCATAAAGATGACCATCATCGCCACAGTAGGTGAGATGCTCAGAATAAATGGGACAATTATATTGCTTGATAAAACCCTTAATTGACGTCAATAAGTCTTTATCAAGTGGCGCTACACCGCCAATGTTTAACGATAGACCGTGTAAATAAATGGGGTAGCGTTCAGCGATTTTTTGAAATTTCTTTTTAAAGCGGCCCCCTAGATTAATCCAATTTTCTGGGGCGACCTCCATAAAATCAACGGCACCGCTGGGCAGATTGTGCAGCGAGTCTAATAGAGCTCGCCGCAAACCCAAACCAGCGGTCGTTGATTGCAAAGGTATATCTGACATATTAAGTCAGTAAGTTTTGGGGCCTAGCCGCCGCACTTACCTTCGCCACATTTGCCTTCTTTCCCAGCTTTTTCTGCTTTACCTTCACCACAAGAACCTTCTTTAGCCGCTTTACCTTCACCGCAAGAACCTTCTTTCTCGGCTTTTTTACCTTCGCCACATTTACCTTCACCACACTTGCCTTCTTTGTCAGCTTTTTCGGCATGAGCGCCAAAGTTGGCTAGGTCGTAACCACTGCTAAGCTGGTTGGCAGCAAACGGGTTAGTATCGGCTGACGCCAATGGTGCTACGGAAGTTGCAAGAAAAGCAGCACCAAGTGCGGCTGCCAGTTTAGTTTTTTTGGAAATAGACATAGAGGATCTCCTGTTACTCGATTTTATATGTAACATTACATATCTGTTTATTAAGGCTTATAGTCAAAAAAAAAACTATGGTCGACTGACGACCAACAAACCCAGTGTATACAACAATGAGCAAATGGTAACCCCTTTTTGTTGTGTAAGCTCTGACCGAGCTTAGATTAACAAGTTCAGCTAATCGCCTATATTTTTCTAGACTTGCTTTAACCATGCCAACAATAAAGGGAAATGATCCTGCTCTGCATCAGGGTGCTGTAGCATATTGATGTGACTATAATCTCGCCGATTACCACCGCACTTACTTAACACCATTAAACGCACATCATGGTTACCTAATTTTTGAATAAAAGCGCGAACATCGACGACATCTCCATAGACTTTATCACTGGAGGCCGCAAAATAATAACTAGGCGGTAACTGCTGCTCGCTAATAGCCTGACCATAATCAAAGCCATCTTGGGGATCACACCAAGCGCTGTCAGTAGACCAGCGTAGATAATCGCTATAATTACCGCGACTCTCATTGCTCAGCCCCAATTTTAAGCTGTGCACCGGTAAATAACCTTTCAAGCCAACCAGCAATCGGGCTAACCGCCGCCAGACAGCATTAAACACCAAAGTCTTGCGGGCATTTTGGCCAAGCAACTGGCGGCGCGCCGCAAAATGCGCCATACGAGAAACTGGGGCGATGGCTGCCTGGTGCTCGCCGAAACGCGCGTAATAGCTGGTCATTAGTACACTGCCCCAACCGTGGCCTATCCAAATTTGCGCCACCTGACCGCGCTTACTGATAATTTTATTAACAAGAGCAGGGATGTCTTCAGTAATCGTCTGATGAATACCGTAATCTGAAGACCCATTTATCTGCGGCCAGCTTTTACCCTTACCACGCAAATCTGCCACATACACATCATAACCTTGTCGCGCTAAATAACAGCCTAAGCCGCCACCATCTTCCGTACAAAAAGTACGGCTGTCTTGCGCGGTGGAATGCAGCATAAACACCGGCGGACCAAGATTATTCTTATCGAGGAAAAAGCGGGTTAGCTGTAATTGATCGGTAGACGGTAACGATACGGTAATCGACTCGTATTTAAGCGACGTGCGATCAAGGTTGCTATCAAAGACGGGAGACATAGCCTGCATTGTAGAGCCTTAACCTCGGACATCCAATAGCGAGGCCTTGACCTCCTGCCATTGATTTTTTAGTCGTTTTTCAGAAACGGCCTGCAACGTACCCAAATGCTGAGCAAACAGCGACACCCGATACTCCTCCATCTGCCAGCGAAACGCTAACAACGATTGGCTCCGCAAAGCCGCATCTTGATTACTGCTCCACTGCTGATACAAAGGCTCGCTTAAAGCTTGCAAGTTCACACTTAATTGTTTATCGCGCTGATAATGGCCGCGCAGCTTTTCTAATCGTTGAATAATCGCCTGTAAATAGCGTGGATATTGTTGCAATTGTGACCACGGGGTGTCGGCAATAAAACCCGCCGCAAACAACAATGACAATTGCTGCTGGATGTCACCAATAGCAAAAGCCCACGCCAAATCATTGGCCGCTTTCAAGCGTTTACGGATTTCATTGTAATGCCCTGCTATCTGCGCCAGCAGCGCTCCTGCCGCATTTGCCTCGGTGACCAATTCGCCTCGATGTTGCTTTAATCGTTGTTGAAATGCCGCCTCATCACGCGGCAAACTTTTATCAGTAACAAACACACGATAAAAAACCGCATACAATAAATCTTCGAGCCACTGGTCACGCTGCTGAGAAATACCTGCCAACTGTAAACTGACTTTATTGCCACGCAACAGTTCTTTGCGCAATGCTTTTAGTTGCTGCGGAAGCTGCAGCATAAACAAACGTACCAAACCTTTTTCACTGGCCTGCGCTGCCTGTTCTGGAAAATCTTTCAACTCGATAGCGACACTGTCGCGACGATCCACCAACGCAGGGTAGCTGGTCACCGTCACCCCCGCTTGCTCAAATTGATGCTGCTCGGGTAGCTTGCCAAAATTCCAACGCTTAATATCAGTGGATTGAAATTGTTCGGCGGTTTCTTGTTCTAAAGTTTCCGTTACCTGATTGGCAAAATTAGCTAACAACCTTGTTAAGTCTCGACCTTGCCCTAAAGACTTAGCACCGGCATCCAGCACCCTGTAATTCATCCGATAATAATCATCCAATAACTCAGGCTTCCATTGTTCCATCGGTACCTTCACACGCTCTAAAGACTGCAATTGACGGCTCAGAACTTCTAATAATGGAGCATCCGTCGCCTGCACACTTGCCAATAAACGATCAACAGTTTCCGGCACGGGTACTAGCTGCTTACGTAACGGTTTTGGCAATTGCTTAATCAGCGCAATGCATTTCTCTCGCAACATGCCCGGCACTAACCATTCAAAACGATGTTTGGGAATACGATTAAGTAAGCCAATGGGGATTGTAACGGTAACTCCGTCGGCGAGATGGCTCGGTTCAAAGTGATAACTCAATTGAAAACGTAAATCGCCCTGCTCAATAAACTCCGGGAATTGTGCCTCACTGATATGATCGGCGTCATGCTGCATTAAATGCTGCTTATCGACAAACAATAATCGTGGCTGATTTTTCTCTGCCTCTTTACGCCATTTTTCAAAATGCTTAAGGGTGATAATACCGCTGGCAACACGCTGATCAAAAAAGCTAAATAACTGCTCATCATCGACTAAAATATCGCGACGCCGAGATTTTGCCTCCAGCGCTTCAACTTCAGCCAGCAGTTGCTGTTTATGCTTTAAGAACGGCGCTTTTAACGTCGGTGCCGTACTCGCAATGCGGCCTTCGACCAAGGCACCGCGAATCAGTAATTGCCGAGAAAGCTCCGGATCGATCGGGCCATAGTGTACCGGCTGTCGCTCACGAATCACCAGGCCATAAAGGCTAAGCCTTTCATAAGCCATGGCGCGACCGGTTTTCTTCTGCCAATGAGGCTCAATATAATTGCGCTTGAACAAATCATCGTTGATCCCCAGTAACCAGTCTGGTTGCACTTGCGCACAGCAGCGGGCATAGAGCTGAGTGGTTTCGGTAATTTCGGCGGCCACAATCCATTTTGGATTTTTCTTAAACAGAGCAGATGCCGGAAAAATACGCAGTTTACGATTACGCGCGCCTAGGTATTGCCGATCTTCATCTAGATTGGCAACATGGCTTAACAACCCGGCTAATAACGCCCGATGCACCGCTTCGTAACTGGCCGGTTCTTTATTTTGTTGAAAGCCAAGCTGCTTACATAACACCCTTAACTGGTGATGAATATCACGCCATTCGCGCATCCGCATAAATGCCAAAAATTCTCGTCGGCACATTTTTCGCAGCTGACTTTGGCTAAGCTGTTGGCGCTGCTCTTCATGGTAATCCCACAGATTAACCAAACTCAAAAAATCTGATTCTTTATGCCAAAATCGACGGTGCTTTTCATCGCTAGCTTGCCGCTTGTCGGCGGGTCGTTCCCGCGGATCCTGGATGCTGAGAGCGCTGACAATAATTAAAACTTCTGTCAGACAATCGAGTTTGTCAGCGGCAATAACCATACGTGCCAATCGCGGGTCAACCTGAAACTTACCCAGAGTTTTACCCATTTCGGTTAAGCCACGATTGCTATCGACCGCCGCTAATTCTTCCAGCAATTTAAAGCCGTCACTAATCATCCGGCTATCCGGCGGATCAAGAAAGGGGAAACGATCAATCTCTCCCATATTCATCGCCAACATTTGTAAGATTACCGAGGCGAGATTGGTACGCTGTATTTCTGGATCAGTAAATTCAGGGCGACTATTAAAATCTGCTTCTTCGTAAAGGCGAATACAAACGCCTTCCGCCACCCGCCCACAGCGCCCTTTACGCTGGTTGGCACTGGCTTGAGAAATGGGTTCTATCGGTAAACGCTGCACCTTTGTGCGGTAACTATAGCGACTGATACGGGCATAACCTGGGTCGATGACATAGCGAATACCTGGTACTGTCAGCGAGGTTTCTGCAACATTGGTGGCTAACACAATGCGTCGGCCGCGCCGCTTCTCGCCACTAAACACCTTATTTTGTTCGGCGTTGCTGAGCCGTGCATAAAGCGGCAAAACCTCACAATGCTGCCACTGCGTTGACCCTTTCTGACAGTCGCGTAAGTGGCGTGCCACTTCGCGAATTTCACCCTCACCACTGAGAAACACCAGCACATCTCCTTTGGGGCTGGCTTCTGTCTGCATCAGCTCTTCAACAGCCGCCTCAATAGCTGATCCCAAGTCGCCCTCAGCGCTAATTTCAGCGAGTGGCCGGTAACGGGTTTCTACCGGATAAGTGCGACCTGACACCTCAATCACTGGCGCATTATCAAAATGTTCAGAGAACCGCGTTAAATCAATAGTCGCGGATGTAACGATTAGTTTTAAATCGGGCCGCTTGGGCAGCAGTTGTTTTAAATAACCCAGTAAAAAATCAATATTGAGACTACGCTCATGAGCCTCGTCAATGATCAAGGTGTCGTAGCTGTTAAGGTATTTATCGCGTTGTATTTCCGCCAGTAAAATACCGTCTGTCATCAATTTTATATGGGTGTTTTCATTGCTATTATCGCTAAACCGAACTTGATAACCCACCCCCTCCCCCAGCGGCGTCGCCAGTTCTTCGGCTATGCGTTGGGCTACTGTCCTTGCGGCTAACCGACGCGGTTGGGTATGGCCGATCATGCCATGCACGCCGCGCCCCAATTCAAGACAAATTTTTGGCAGTTGGGTAGTTTTACCAGAACCGGTTTCACCGGCGATGATCACCACTTGATTGTTGTTAATGGTATCGGAGATCAGTTCACGTTTATCGGCAATCGGCAGATCGGGGTAGCAAACCGTGGGCAGTAATTCACGCCGCAGGCTTACCCTGTGCAGCGATTTGTCGAGCCGCGCTTGCAATTCGGGAATAAGCTTATCGACCGGCTTACTTTGCTCCGCACGGCGCTCAATGCCCTGCCATTTTCGGCGCAGCTGATGTCGATCGGCCAGCATGCTGCGGTCGATTTGGGCTGACAACTGTTGCAGACTAGCCTGCAACTCGGAGGCTGTTTGGTTATTGGGGAGGGAGGGCTTCACCGCAGTTTATACACTCAGCAAAAAAACCGCATTATAAAGACAAACCTCACGCTTATCGCGTTACTAACGCAATTCTCTGCGTAAAATTTTACCAACGCTCGATTTTGGCAGCTGATCGCGGAATTCAAACAACCTCGGTACTTTATAAGCCGCCAGCCGCTGTTTACAATAGGCTTTTAACTCCTGCTCAGTGGCGGCCTCTGCCAGCACCACAAACATCTTCACTGCTTCACCGGTAACATCATCAGCCACACCCACAGCAGCACACTCAAGCACTGCTGGGTGTTCTGACAAAACACCATCTAATTCATTGGGGTAAACATTAAATCCCGACACTAAGATCATGTCTTTTTTGCGGTCGACGATTTTAAAATAACCGTCATCTTGCATCATTGCGACATCACCGGTATGAAAAAAACCATCGCTATCGATCACTTCAGCGGTCGCCTCCGGCCGCTGCCAATAGCCCATCATTAATTGCGGTCCACGCACACAGAGTTCGCCAGGCTCACCCAGCGCCACTAACTGACCAACATCATCCACTAATTTTATCTCGGTGTCGGGCACCGGCAGACCAATAGAGTGCACCTGATTACCATTCCCAGGGTTAACTGTCACCACCGGTGATGTTTCTGTCAATCCATAGCCTTGATAAATTTCACAGCCGGTTAGTTGATGCCAATGCTTGGCGGCATCGGCGGTTAAGGCCATACCGCCCGAGAGGGTCATCTTCAAACGGGAAAAATCCAACTGCTTGAATGAAGCCGTGCTGCACAATTTTACAAATAAGGTATTTAAGCCACAAAAAGCCGTCACTGAATATTTAGCCATGGCACTGACCACTGATTCTGTATCGCGAGGGTCGGGGATCAGCACGCTATGATTACCGGTCACCAACATCAACATGCCAGTGGTAAATGAATAGATATGATACAAGGGCAAAGGCACCAACATCGCTTCATGCTCTTCTTTAAATCCATAACTGGAAAACATCGCCAGGCTTTGCCGTGTGTTAGCCACCAAATTGCGGTGGCTGAGCATTGCGCCTTTGGCAACACCGGTGGTACCACCGGTATATTGCAAAATCGCTAATTGGTCTGCCGCCAATAACACGTCTGTGGGTTGACCTTGGCCCATCGCCAACGCCTGCCGTAAAGAGATACTGCCTTTGATACTAAAAGCCGGCACCATTCTCTTAATATATTTAGCAATAGTATTGATCAGCCAGCGCTTAGGCATCGGATGCAGATCAGCCAACTCGGTGACAATGACCTGCTCTACGGCTGAATTAGCAACCACATCTGCCAAGGTATCGGCTATGTTCGCTAACACCACAATTGCTTTCGCGCCGGAATCCTTTAATTGATGCTCTAATTCGCGCCCGGTATACATCGGGTTGGTATTAACTACGACCATACCTGCCATCAAAGCACCGTATAGCACCACTGGATACTGAATCAAGTTGGGTAATTGGATGGCAATACGATCGCCAGGCTGCAGCGATGTGTGCTGTTGTAAATAGCAGGCAAACTGACGGCTTGTTTGCCCCAAGTCAGTGTAGCTGAGGGTATGGCCGACACTGGTATAAGCAGGGTTGTCGCCAAAACTCTCCACCGCTTGATTAAACAAATCCACCAATGTTGTATGGATGTCATCATCTAAGCTAGTGATTAGCCCATGCTGCTCTAGCGCGGTAATAATTGTTGTCTGCATCAATCTGACCTACTAGCAAATAGTTAGTTTGAAGGGAGAGTATCCACACTTCAATAAATAGTCAAAAGCCTATAATGACTATAGGTGTAGTAAATAGTTTATAATCAGTACCCTTTAAAACAACCAAATAATCAATTGAGGCGCTTCTGTGAGCAACCTGACTAACTTCACCTACGATGAAATCAGTATCGGCCAGACCGCAAGCTACAGTAAAACATTATCAGAAGATGACTTGGTGCTTTTTGCCGCTGTCTCTGGCGATGTCAATCCAGTACATTTGGATGCCGACTTTGCCGCCACTACCATGTTTAAAGAACGCATCGGCCATGGCGCTTGGACCGGCTCCGTTATTTCAGCGGCATTGGCACTTGAGCTACCGGGACCCGGTACTATCTACATCGGTCAGACGCTGTCTTTTCGAGCCCCTGTCAAAGTTGGCGATTGTATTACTATTGAGTTAGAAGTTACCGCTAAAAACGACAGCAAAAACTTCGTCACCATCAGCACCACAGCAGTCAATCAGAAGGGCAAAACTGTCGCCAAAGGAGTTGCCGACGTGATGGCACCAACGGACAAACTAAGCCTACCGCGCCCAGAATTACCGCCTATCAGTATCGGCTAA
This sequence comes from Oceanicoccus sp., assembly GCA_051277205.1. Classification (GTDB taxonomy): domain Bacteria; phylum Pseudomonadota; class Gammaproteobacteria; order Pseudomonadales; family Dasaniaceae; genus Oceanicoccus. The sequence continues at coordinate 26,649 of JBNMPW010000008.1, forward strand.
ACACCGCTTAGCGCAGCTTAAGCTATCAATGGGTGAACCAACCAACAAAGCCGGTATATTCAAGCATCCCAAATAACGCAGTAGTCTATACTGAGACATAGATTTTTTGACACAGTTTATTGCGATGCAGAAAACCGGTCCCATAGCGGGTATTTTGTACAGCTCAAGCGACCATGTTAATCCATAAGCGTACAGTGGCTGGCATATAATCTAGCAGCGATGCCTTAACTATAATTTGTAACGATACTTTCTAACTATGTATTGGAACGACAGGACGGCTAGTTTTATGCGTGGTTTTATACGTCATTTTGTAGGTAATTCTATAAATAACGCGGGGCTATCTACAACAGTCCTGCTATTAACACTGATCACTAGCATAGCTAGCGCCCAGACGCTGATTGCCGAGCAAGGCAAGCTAGAAAAATATCAACAGCAACTGCTTAACCTGCAACAGCAGCAGCAGCAGCTTTCAACTCAGTTGCAGCAAACCGACACCGAGCTGAAACCACTGCTAGGCCAAAACTCACCAGAACAAGAAAAACTTAATGCTGCACAAGAGGCGCGTGCTCAAGCCAAAGCTAATTTAGAAGCAGAACCCAGCAACACCAACAAATCGAAACTTAAAAATAACGAATTCAAATATGCGCTGGCCGAGCGCAAATTTAAAAAGGCCAATGCCAAACAATTTCAACTGCAAGAGACTAGCCTGCAGCTTAATACACAACTCGTCGAACTCACCGACAACATCAAGAAGCTGCAACAGCAAAATGTGCAACAATCTAAAATCGTCGAACAAACACGCGCCGATGAACTGAGCACACAGCAAGCACAACTGATGGAAAATCAACGCCTTAAAGCCGTCGCTGCTGAAGCAGAGGTTACCCGCCTTAAAGCTCAGTTGGCTGCCCAAGAACAGCAACAAAAACAACAGCAATTGCAGCGCCTGCAAGCCGAGGCCGCCGCCAAGGCCGAAACGACCCGCAAAGCTAAAGTAGCGGCCGATGCAGCGCTTACTCAAAACACCGCGCCTGCACAGGCAACAACAACTGCCAGCGCAATCAATGCATTAACCGCTAGCGTTCCGTACGTTAAGGCAGCGCCTGACGCCATTAGCGCCGCGGACACAAACCCTGCTAAACCGACAGCAACTAGCGTTGTAACTGCAGACATAATCAATAATAAGATTCGATTCCTCGCCACTGTCAGCGACATCCAGGCCGAGCAACAGCGCATCGCGACCATATTGGCAACAACAGACACGAAAAAAACGTCTCGCTATAATAAAATTCTCAACGTTAAACGCGTATCCACTGATGGCGCACTAAGCAAATCTGTATCCCATCGCATCCGACCTAAAGGCCACAACATCTACCAAGGCGAAGCTCTGTTAAAAGGTGGCAACACCCTATTTACTGTTGGCTTTAGCCGCTGGCGCCATAAAGTACTCAGCATTAATGAAGCCGGCTCAAAATACCAAGTCATCTATGATGGCTCCGACACTCAAGATATTAAAATACACTATTACTTGAGTTCGATGGCCAAATAGTCATTCTGACGGCAACTGTGTAGCAAAGCATAATGCAGCCGGCGCCGTTAACCATCCTTCACATAACGGCGCACTATTATGCCTGATCAGGCCGACAACCCTTATCAACTGACCACCGCCGAATTGCACTGGTACGAGGGAGACGTACCTGCATCGAATCGCTACGATGATGTTTATTTTTCTAAAAAACAGGGGCTAGAAGAAAGCCGCTATGTGTTTTTGCAGCACAATCAATTAACACAACGCTGGCAGCAATTAGAACAAAGATTAGTGCACCAGCAGCAATTCACTATCGCCGAAACAGGCTTCGGCACCGGCCTAAACTTTTTAGCCGCTTGGCAATTGTGGCGACAGACCGCCCCTGCAACCGCCACTCTGCATTTTATTTCTGTCGAAAAACACCCGTTAACACAAGCCGATATCGCCCGTGCGCTGACCGCTTGGCCAGAATTATCAGCGCTAGCAAAGCCATTAATAAAACAATACCCCAGCTTAGTGCCCGGCCATCACCTGCTCGACTTTGACCAGCAGCGGGTAAAGTTACATCTACTATTCGACGATGCCATCGACGGTTTCGAACAGCTGCGTAACTCCAGTCACCCCTTATTTCAACACCAACCTGAATGCGCCGTTGATGCCTGGTTTTTAGACGGCTTCGCTCCCGCCAGAAACCCCGAGATGTGGAATGAAACATTGTATTCTCTGGTCGCCGACCTCAGCGACAGTCATACGACGTTGGCCACGTTTACCGCGGGAGGTGACGTCCGTCGCGGATTAGCAAAGCAAGGGTTTAACATCAGTAAAGCACCCGGCTTTGGTAAGAAACGCGAGATGCTATACGGTAGCTTCGACCCACATATACGTAATCAACAGCAGCCCGCTACCAGCAAGTTAACATCTGCCAGTGACAGCAAAACCGTATCAGCACCTTGGATCATCAACCGACAGCGCGGCAACAATGGCGGCCGCCATGTAGCCATTATTGGCGGCGGGCTAGCAGGCTGCAGCAGCGCTTATGCCATGGCCAAGCGCGGTTGGCAAGTGACGTTATTGGATAGCTCAGCCGAATTGGCACAAGGTGCATCCGGTAATCCACAGGGTATGCTTTATACAAAACTCTCTGCAGAAGCGGGCCTGCTTAACCAATTTACCCTCAGCAGCTATATGTACGCACTGCGCTTCTATCGACAATGGCGTCAACGTCTGGGCCGGGCGGATAACAGTAAAGAGTTGATCGATTTATGCGGTGTGTTGCAGTTAGCGTCCAGCGACAAAGATCAGCAACTGTTGCAAACACTGTCTCGCCGCTTTTCCCACTGCCCAGAATTAATTCAGTTTTTAAACCCCCTGCAAGCCACTACCCAAGCAGGCATAGATATCAACTGCCCGGCATGGTTTTTCCCTGCCGCAGGCTGGGTATCACCACCGCCGCTTTGTCACTCATTAGCGAGCCACGCCGCCATTGAAAAACGCTTCAACTATGATGTGCAAAGCTTAGAATATGACGATGAGAAACGGCAATGGCAGCTAAACGGTTCGAAACAATCACTGCGCAGTGATGCCGTGATTATCGCCAATAGCCGCGACGCACAGCAGTTTAGTCAAAGCGCCTATCTACCGACTAAAACTATTCGTGGCCAAATTAGTCTACTGCCTGCCGGCGAGTATTCAAGCGACCTTAAAACCGTGATTTGTCACGAAGGCTATCTCACCCCTGCGATCAACGGGCTACACAATATAGGCGCCACTTTCGACAATGGCGATACCAATACCGAAATAAGGAACAGTGATCATCAACGCAATCTCGACAGTCTAGGGCGGGCAATGCCGACATTGCTTAAAAATATAGACACTATTGACGCCAACCATTTACAAGGTCGCGCAGGCTTACGCTGTAGCAGTCCGGACTATTTACCGATGGTAGGCCCCGTCGCTAATTACCAGCACTTCATTGATGACTATGCGCCTTTACGTAAAAACGCTCGCGCCAAAATAACCACCGCTGGCAGTTACTATCCGCGACTTTATATCAACATTGGCCATGGTTCCCGGGGCCTAACGTCAACGCCAATTTGCAGCGAGCTAATCGCCGCAGCGTTGAACCAAGAGATAGCGCCGTTACCACGGGCGTTGACAACAGCGCTAAATCCGGCCAGATTTATCATTCGCGACTTAATCCGTAACAAAATCTAATCATCGCGTTGTGACCAAACCCACAACCGCTAACTGGGAGACCAACATGCTACTTTCACATGACAGTCCACTTGCCTTACCCACAGAACTGGACAGCGTCCATAATTACTACGAAGGTATGGTGTTTGAGGCTCTGCATAAAAAACTCGGCGAGCGCTATGGCAGTAATGATTTCACCGCCGACATTGCCTGCGTTGCGCTCAACCATCTGCCGCCTCGCTATATTAGACATGACGTAGATATGGCGTTTTATTTATCGCCTAATGAACGCCACGAAATGTTTGAAAAAGTAGAGAAAGCGGTCAACCAAGCGATCGTTATTGTCGACAGCAGCAGCCAAGATTATAATAATTGAATAAGCAAATTTTATCGCAGCCTTCTCACAGCTTGCAGCTAACACTACTGCTGTTGCTGACTATCATTTGGGCACCCGTATGCATTAGCGACACCATTGAATACGATTACAAAGTACTGCAAAGCTTTCCTCATGACCGAAGCATATTCACCCAAGGCCTAGAGTTTCACCAAGGTCAGCTTTATGAAAGTGCCGGCCAGCGCGGTCAATCGAGAATTCTTCGTCGCCAGCTTAACGATGTCACCCCCTTGCAACAGCAGCCATTAGCGGACAACCATTTTGCCGAAGGCATCACGGTGCTCAACAATAAACTCTACCAACTCACCTGGCAGTCACAACGCGGCTTTATTTATCAACCCGACACCCTAAAAAAACTGGGTGAATTTTCGATTGATGGCGAGGGTTGGGGGTTGAGCAATAATGGCACACAATTGATTATCAGCAACGGCTCTGCACAATTGCAATTTGTCGACCCTGACAATTTTAAAGTGGTAAAAACAGTTAACGTTAGCTACGGGCAACAACCGGTCAACCGACTCAATGAACTGGAATGGGTAGACGGTTTAATCTACGCCAATATATGGCAGAGCGATTGGATTGTGATGATTGACCCAGACAATGGCACGATAGTCGGAAAGGTTTTATTGCGTGGTTTATTGGCGGCTTCGCTAAAAGATAAGCGTAGCGGTGTACTTAATGGTATTGCCTATGACAAAGAGCAACAACGCTTATTTGTCACCGGCAAAAACTGGCCGCGGGTATACCAACTAGAGCTCAGTCCAAAACTGAAATAACCTGTTATAGCGGACTTTGCAACTAATCAGCCTCTCTCACCTTCCGCTCAGATTCACCAAACACCCAAGCAACGACAAAGTTCACACCAAAATAATCATCTTGCTTAACCAGCGGGCTGTCTTCATTTGCAGCCCCATTCAAGTTGTAATAACTGAGCCTGGCACCGATAAAATAATCACCGAAACGACGCCTTAGACCGGTTGAGAAACGAGTGGCGGTATAACCCGATGAAGCTTGATAAAAAGCTCTGTCGGCGGTGACAAATGGCTCCGCCACATTATAAACATAACCGTGATATCGCTTATCACTAAACACGGGGCCCAAGGTAGAAGTAACTATCCACGGACCGATGTCGGTTTCATGATAAATCCTAGGGTTGGCGGTCCAGCCCTGATGATAAAAAGGGGTTCCCCCAAAGGTAAAGCCGCCACGTATCGGTATATCTAAACGCCACTGATGACGATCAGATTCGAATAATTTGTATTGCAGGGTTGGTCCCACTTCCAGCATCACATCTAAATCATCCATCCCTTCACGGGCATCGCTATCATCACTATTAACCGGCAGCGAACCACTGATACTCAAGCGCAGATGAAAATTTTCAGACTCATAGATGCGACCGCGCATACCGCCGCGATCAGCTCGGAATACTTTTCCACGATAAGTAAAATACGGCAGCGGCAACGCATAACCTTCTTGCTGATCAGCACCTAAATAATGAGGGTGATACAAACCCGCCATGCCAATGCCATATTCCCATAGAGGTTTTTCTTCAGCAAAGGCAGGTGCCCCACAAGCAAAGCCAAACAGCAACATTAATCTTATGGTTATCTTCATTGTTGTTTTGGCCTTAGCGCTTAAATATTAGTGCTACTACTGAATAGCTTTGTGACGCTCAATCTAATAGCTTTAACCGGATAGATCAATCAACCGTTGCGTTTGTCGTCTCTTGTTGGCGCTGCAGTTGCAATTTAGTAGCCTTGCCTTCACGTTTTTGCTGTAACTGCTCAAGCACTTGTGATCCCATATGATCTTCGCCGCGACGGCTGGCCAACTGAATTTGCTTTTCACGCTCCATAAAACGCTGACGCTGTTCTGGTGTAGTTTTATCATGGCAGTAAGGACAACTAACACCTTTACTATAGTGATCACTGAGTTTGTCTTGCTCGGTGATCGGTAGACGGCAAGCGTGACACTGATCGTAATTGCCTTTTTGCAATTGATGATTCACCGTCACTCGGTCATCAAACACAAAACACTCGCCTTGCCACAAGCTCTCTTGCTCCGGAACTTGTTCTAAATATTTCAAAATACCGCCCTTAAGATGATAAACCTCATCAAAGCCCTGCTCTTTCATATAAGCAGTGGACTTTTCACAGCGGATACCACCGGTGCAGAACATGGCAATTTTTTTTTGTTTGCCGGGGTCAAAATGATCCTTTACGTAGGCGGGAAACTCTCTAAAACTGGTAGTTTTAGGATTAATCGCATTCTGGAAAGTGCCCACTTGCACCTCATAATCATTGCGGGTATCAACCAACACTACCTCCGGGTCACTAATCAGCGCATTCCACTCTGACGGTTCAATATAGGTGCCAACGACTGCCCGTGGATCAATGCCTTCAACACCCATAGTGACGATTTCTTTTTTCAGTTTTACTTTGGTGCGCAGAAAGGGTTGCTCCTCAGTCAGCGACTCCTTGTGATCAATATCGACCAGTTCTGGCTGCTCGCGCAACCAGTCTAATAGTTGAGTCACTGAATCCCGATTGGCCGCTACAGTGCCATTAATACCTTCTGTGGCCAACAGCAGGGTGCCGCGAATCTCGAGCTCATTCATCTTGTTCAGCAAGGGCTCGCGCAGCTCTTCAAAGCGACTAAGAGTGACAAATTTATACAAGGCACAAACGACGATTGTACTGGAACCGGTCATAGCGGCGGTTCCCAATTGACGGGGACTAGGCATATTTCTTACTCAGCTGGCCGGAACGTAAATCCGATGCATTAATTTTGGGTAGCATTATAGTCAATTTGCTTGCCCTTGTCCCTACCCTCAAGACTGGCGCTCGGTTATCATGACGCTTGACCACTGAATAAAGGATGGCACAGTTGGAATCTATCGAAACCATCGCTAACATCGTACAAATTGCCGTTGCTCCGGTATTTTTACTGACCGGTATTGCCGCGTTTCTCGGCGTATTATCTAACCGACTTGGCCGTATCACTGACCGAGCCCGTATTTTGGAACGACGACTGTCGACGGTGCAAGAAGATTACAAAGACCAACTGCTGAAAGAGCTGGCCACACTTTGGAAGCGCATCAAGATTATTAATACCGCCATCATACTTTGTACCTTCTCTGCCTTATTGATATGTCTGGTGGTAGTTAACCTTTTCCTCGGTGATATTCTCGGAGTGGACATCTCCTTGGTCATTGCGACCCTTTTTATACTCGCTATGTTGTCGCTAATTGCCGGCTTAATTTGTTTCCTAAGGGAAGTTAATCGCGCCACCAGAACCATGCAGATGGGTATAGAAATCATCAGCCCCGACTGCAGCGAGATGAATCAAGACTAAATAGTTTTAGCACAAGCTCGAACATCCATTAGCTGCCATTGCTGAGCTTTCTTTATGGCGACAAATCAGTAAAGCTATTAACGGCGGCTGCAAGGGGAAATACAAGTAGCGCTAACGAATCCAGTTAACCAAAACAATCAATAACACCACAATCATCACAAAATAAAAAATACCGGCAATAAATACATGTAAACCGTTAGCGCGCTGAAAATCTTGTTCCCGCTTATGTTTTGGACGAACGCCTAAATGCGACGATAATACAATCAACACAGTCTGCCATAAGCTTAACGGCTCTTGCTCATCATCTGGCCGCTCAAAATAACGCGGTTTACGATCCTTCATTGCGGCTCTCGGGCTAAGAATTTTTGCACATACCAACAACTCGTTTCCATCATATAGCCTTCATCGCGAGCCCAACATAATCCCTCTCGTACCAGACGCTCTGCCAAACCTTGTCCGCGATATTGATCGGGCACAAACGTACGGCTAAAATTGACTATATTCCCACTCCCTAACTGATACTCTAATACAGCGGCATTATCGCCACTGCCAATAGAAAAAAAACTTTCATCAATATGATGCAAGATATCAGAGTTTGAAGTGATATTAGTCATGTTATTCCGCTACAATTGGTAGCCATAATATTCATTCATTCAATTCACACAATACACTGTTTATGAAGAATAATACTACGCTTATTTATCTCCCGTTATTAATAGCATTCAGTATTTACTCACTACCCACTTGGTCACAGGATTGGCCGTATTGGAGTGGCGATGCTGGCGGCAGTCGCTTCTCACCGTTGACTGAAATCAACAAAGATAACGTCGATCAATTACAAATTGCCTGGCGCTATAGTTTGGACGAACTGGGTAATCGCAGCAAAATGCAGCTGTTTTTTTCTGGTCACCACGCCACGCCGCTGAAACTGCCTACCGCCGCCGGTGACCACCTAGTGCTTTGCTCGGCCTTCAACAAGATAGTGGCGCTCGACCCCGGCAATGGCGCAGAGCGTTGGAGTTACACCACACCATTGCGCAAGATGAAGCCTGGCAGCCAATACAAATGTCGAAGTATTGCCTATTGGCAAGACACTGAGGCCGAAGAAGGCAGCGTTTGTCAGCACCGCATTATCAGCAATACCAATGATCGCCGCATATTGTCGCTAGATGCAATCGACGGTCAACCCTGCCCCCAGTTTGGTGAACAAGGCTTGGTGGATGTCGAGCCAATGATCAAAGCCGCAAAACCGGCTGGCGACTTCAACAAAGTCCAAACCTATACCCCGCCGGTGGTGATCTCTGACAACATCGTTATCGGCTCAACTACCAATTCAAAGTCTAAACGCGTCGATTCCCCCAATGGTTCAATTCGCGCTTTTGATGTGCGCAGCGGTGCTTTTAAATGGCAGTTTGACCCCATCCCCCGCCAACCCGAAGATCGCCATCATGAAACATGGACTGCCGAGGCATTAGAAAAAACCGGCGGCGCTAATGCCTGGAGCTATCTCAGCGTTGACCAACAACGTGATTTAATTTTTATCCCTACATCATCTGCTTCGCCGGATTTTTTCGGCGGTCATAGGCCCGGTGATAACCGCAATGCTAATTCGGTAGTGGCACTGCGCGGTTCAACCGGCGAGCTGGTTTGGTCTTTCCAAACAGTACACCACGATGTCTGGAACTTTGATAATCCCGCACAACCTATGCTGTTAGATATCGAACGTGATGGCAAAGTCATTCCGGTAGTCGTACAACTGGTTAAAACCGGCATGTTATATGTGTTGCACCGCGAAACTGGTAAGCCGGTATTTGGTATTGAAGAACGAGCTGTCCCCACCGACGGTGTTGCCGGTGAACAGCTCTCCCCCACTCAGCCATTCCCGATCGCCCCACCTCCGCTGGTACCACAATCAATAACACCAGATGATGCATGGGGCTTCACCTTTTGGGATAAAGGCGAATGCCGAAAAATGATTGAGAAGGCGCGCTACGGCTCCATTTTTACCCCCATCTCCGAGCAAGGTACCGTTATGTACCCGCAAACCGGCGGCGGCCCCAATTGGGGTGGTGGTGCCTACGACCCAGTACGGCAATTACTGATAACCAACGTCAACCGGATACCGTACTTTTTAAGGCTGGTACCGAAAGAAAAAGTAAAAGCTGAAGTTAAAGCCCGTAAAGCTGCTGGCGAAACATGGCCGACGCCACCAGGTATCGCCGGAGGTCAGCCCGGTAAAATCAAAGGTACACCTTATGCCATAGAACAACGGCCGCTATTATCACCTTGGGGTGCACCTTGCACAGCGCCTCCTTGGGGAAGCTTAGTGGCAGTCGATCTTAGTAAAGGCACAATAGCTTGGGATGTGACCCTCGGCAGTATTGAAAAACAAGCCTATGGACTACCTCTGCCACTGGGTACACCCAATGCTGGCGGACCGATGATTACCGCCGCAGGCTTGGTATTTATCGCCGCCACCATGGATGAAAAAATCCGCGCTTTTGATATCGATAACGGCGAGCAATTATGGAAGGCCGAACTGCCAACCGTCGGTATGGCAGTTCCGATGAGCTATAAATATAAAGGCAAGCAATATATTGCTATTGCGGCGGGAGGCCATGCCTTTTTATATCCTCAAAAGCCCGGTGATGAACTGGTCGTTTTTGCCTTAGAAAATTAGCACCCTATTTAAATGATCCATAAAAGCTGGAGAGCTTTTTCCATGAGAGAACGTAACAACACTATATCAACCCAGCAAAAAGCACTTGAAATAAACCTGCATGAAGGCATGTACGGCACCTTGGTTGAGATCGGTGCCGGCCAGGAAGTTGCCCGGCAGTTTTTCTCAGCAGGTGCCGCCGCCGGTACCGTCGCAAAAACCATGTCCGCCTATGACATGAAAATCAGCGATGTTATATACGGTAAAGCCGGCGCCTATGTTAGCCGTGAGCGCTTAGAACAGATGATGGTGCGGGAGTTTGATCTGCTGATCGAACGACTCGGTGACAGCCGCCCCAAAACCACGCAATATTTTAGCTTTGCCGCCACCGTCACTGCGCGGAGCTTTAAGCAAAAAAACGAATGTCACGGCTGGCTAGGTATCCAAGTACAACTTTACCCCGAGGCACCGCCCAGCGAAATACTTCTGCATGTACGGATGCTCGATGAAGACAACCAAAGCCAATCGGAAGCGCTGGGGATTCTCGGTGTCAACTTAATCTACGGAGCCTACTTTTATAAAGACCGGCCTAAATGGGTTATCGACAGTTTAATGGATAATATCGATACTGCCCGCTTGGAAGTTGACCTTATCAACTTTTCTGGGCCCTATTTTAATGAAGTGGACAATCGATTAATGAATCTGCACTTGGTACGTAGCTGGTGTTGTCGCGCGGTCATGTTCGATACCGACGGAGCTTCTGTGGTACCCGCCAGCGCCTTGCGCAAAAAAGATGTGCTGGTCATGCGTGGCTCTTTTAAGCCACCAACCAAAGTACATCTCGATATGAAAAATGCAGCGCTTGACTATTTTGAAGATACTGGCAGTTTAACCAGCCGCGGTATTTTAACCGTTGCAGAAATAACCATGTCAGACTTGGCATCAGATGAAGAGCAAGATGACACTAGTTTTCTCGCTAGAGTCGATTTGTTAGTGAAGCTCGGCTTTACAGTACTCATTTCTGATTACTTGCGCTTCTTCCGACTGCGCTCATGGATTCGTCGTTATACTGATGACCATATCGGCATTGTATTAAGCGCTCATGATTTTAAACCGCTATTTGATGAAAGTTATTATGAAGGACTAGAAGGCGGAATTTTGGCCGCGATGGGCCAGTTGTTTTCTGACGATACTAACGTCTTTGTGTATCCGGCAAAGATTAATGGCGAACTAGTTTCGTTAGAAAATGTTGAAGTGCCAGAAAAAACCAAGTACTTACTAAAACATTTAGTGGCGAATAAAGCACTGGTAGCCATCGAAAATTACAAAGAAGACAACCTGCATATATTAGCGCGCGAGCTGGTTAAACAACTGCCGCAGGGACGAGGTGATTGGGAACAATGCTTGCCCGTAGGTGTTGCTGAAGAAATTATAGAGAAGCGTTTGTTTGGGTTTAGACCTTAATCCGGCTCCGCCTTTTTGATAAAAATAGTGCCAAGAATTTCATCGACGGCACTATCGTCCATCGCTTTATTTTCTAACTCACAGCTATAAGTAATCAATAGCAATAAATTATCGCAGCCTAAATACCACTCGCGAACAGCATCGCCATCTTCAACAAAACTGAAGTAATAACCTGACAAGTCAGCCAACGCAATAGACTGACCTGCACCAAACTGCTTGGTAACATCGGCGCTATATTCGAGCAAGTCCATGTCGCTAATTTCGCCATCTTCTTTCACCAGGGTAGTAATAGCAATTTCACTGACACCGTCTTCATCACTAATCAAGATAGTTTCATCATCTTGCTCAGCCTGCCATTCATCCGGCAGCTCTATAATCCACCACTCTGTTTCTACTGCTCGCATTATATTTCTCCGGTGTTGGTCTTATAGTGTATTGGGTGATTGTTGCGTTGAGGTCATTAATCTATAGCTTTAGATAATAGCAATCGGGTCGGTCGCTATTTTATAACCGGCTTCTAGACACATGACCCAA
>JBNMPW010000009.1:0-36130 GCA_051277205.1 Oceanicoccus sp.
AGCCAAGCTAGTCGCTAAGGACACGCATTTTCTAAGCCGCCTGAGTCTATGATATCCACTTCAAAGTGATAACTGCCTAGTATTGATCGCGTGATCACCTTATTTATGGTGTAGGTATGATTAATAAGTTTCAACGACCAATGAAACAACTCCCGATAGCTCACTTTTTATGCCCTGCGTGTCGATAGCAGAAATAGCAAAGTAATAGGTGTCTGGCGCAAGACCATCTAACGTAACAGCACTAGTATTACCATTTTCAACCGAGTAAGTAGCACTCGCGGCATTATCTGTAGTGTAGTAAATTTCATAGCCCGATAAATCCGAAGCTAATAAAGCATCACCATTAGCTCTAGTCGTTGGAATAGCCCACGTTATATTGACGCTTACAAGAGCCGCTTGTGCTTCTGCAAGGGCCGCTGCTTCTGCCTCAGCAATCGCTTGTGCTTCTGCCAGGGCCGCTGCTTCTGCCTCAGCAATCGCTTGCGCTTCTGCCAGGGCCGCTGCTTCTGCCTCAGCAATCGCTTGCGCTTCTGCCAGGGCCGCTGCTTCTGCATCAGCAATCGCTTGCGCTTCTGCCAGGGCCGCTGCTTCTGCCTCAGCAATCGCTTGCGCTTCTGCCAGGGCCGCTGCTTCTGCCTCAGCAATCGCTTGCGCTTCTGCCAGGGCCGCTGCTTCTGCATCAGCAATCGCTTGTGCTTCTGCCAGGGCCGCTGCTTCTGCATCAGCAATCGCTTGTGCTTCTGCGGTAGCCGCTGCTTCTGCCTCAGCAATGGCTTGCGCTTGTGCTTCTGCGGTAGCCGCCGCTTCTGCCTCAGCAATGGCTTGTGCTTGCACGATAGCCGCCGCTTCTGCCTCAGCAATGGCTTGTGCTTGTGCGATAGCCGCCGCTTCTGCCTGAACAATGGCTTGTGCTTGCGCGGTAGCCGCCGCCTCTGCCTGAGCAATGGCTTGTGCTTGCGCGGTAGCCGCCGCTTCTGCCTGAGCAATGGCTTGTGCTTGTGCGATAGCCGCTACTTCTGCCTGAGCAATGGCTTGTGCTTCCTGGGTTTCAGTACCATTTGAGGTGATGGAAGAGGGTGCAGTTACTGCTGCAACATTGAGGTTAATGACATCAGGCGATGGCTGTGTGAGTGTTTCGGCCGCTACCAACGGAGCCACTTGGGCAGCTTCAAAAGCAATAATGTTAATCAGTTCTGAAATTAAATTATCGGTGCCGGGTATGGTTAGCGTGCTTGGGGCGATACTTAAAATTTGTTGCACTCGAGCACTGCCCAATGCCGATAGTTTATTGATGGGGTCGCCATTATTTGCACCGTCAAGGGATCCATCCAGCATATCTTCAGCAAAAATTTTCACTAACGCTTCAGCGTTAATCGTCTCGCCCAATGCTTCAGATTCAACCTTTACTTTCTCTGCAAGGGCTGCAAATACTTCAATGGTTGTTCGGTAAGCAAGAGACTTATTTTGATCTGTATCTTCAGAAAGTATGGGTGAGCTAGTAAAAATATTAACATCGTCATCTAAGATACCTAAGCCAAAAGTGGCTTTGGCTTGCAGGGCTGAACTCTTAACGGCAGCGTCAAACTCAGCGATCGAGATAGTACCGCCCGAGTTTTCAGCCATCAGCCTGTAGATAGCATTATCAATCGCGAGAGTCGTTAGGGGTGTGGCAAAAATCGCGGTGTTATTGAGTAATTGCTCAGAGCTTATCAAGGTGCGTAAGGTCGGTATGACCGGAGTAGAACCATTGAGTTCTTTACCCAAGGTATATTCCATAATAAAAAATGATTCATTTAGAAATCGATTTTCTATATCCATCATTAGTTGCGCATCAGTATCTGTAAAACCCTCTGCAACGAGTTCACCTGTAAAGCCGTCATTGCTGGTATTGATGCGATAGAGTGATGCTGCCGCACCGGCTAATGGACCTTTGACAGCCATGCTATTAACAGCCGTAACAGCACTATCTGTCTGAGTGGTGTTATTTTGCGGTGTCATATTACCGTCACTGACATCTTGGGATGAAGTATTGGCACTTTCACTAGGACTTTGTAAAGTGTTAGTTTGTTCTGAGCTGTCTGAGCCGACACCATCGCCACCAACACTGTCACTGTCACAGGCGGTGGTTAAAAAAGCGAGTAGCGCAACTACTAATAGATGTTTGGTTATGAGCATGACTTTTCCCCGAGAGAATACGAATAGCTTACATATTTTCTAACTAGCTATTCAGATAATATAGGCCTCAGGGTGGCATTCAAGTATTTTCTAGCTTCTAAGCTACCTACATACTGAAGATGTGACTACGTTCACTTTAGCTGTGCTATCTGGCTTCGACTCCTGCCCTACTTTAAAGCCACTACAAATCTGCTCTGAGCCTTGATCCGCTACTAAGCCCAACCAATGAGCCCTCTTGTCCTTTTAGAAAACAGAGTAACGAGCGGCCGAAAACCCGATATTTATCAACCTATCGCTCAAAAGCGGGGGAGAAATCACTCGTCAGCCGAAATAACTGGGCACTTAAAGCAACCGATAGCAAAGATAAATATCCCGCCATTAGCTTAGGTACTTGAATTTCATCTTCACTAACAGATGACCTATATCGCATTGTTTCACTGTTTAAACGATAAAGGCCATAGCTAAGGAGTTACCAGAGCCTAGCGCGTAACCGCGCAAGTTTTTCTAGTATGGTCACAGCGAGGCGTAAAAGTATATTCAAGAAAGAGGCTTTTGACTGACAAGGAGCCATTAACAGCACAAGCCGACTGAGTTTGCAGTGGCCGCGGAAACGACAATCAGGAAACTATAATCGCTGAAGGTCTGCCGGAACATCAATATCGAGCAATACTCCGGGGTCGTTGCATTCAATTTTCAACACACTACTGGCATTATCCAACACCAGCTGACGCGCTCCACTGTCTCCGCCCATACGACGCAGGGCACCAAAATAATCTGCTGAGAAACCAACTGGATTACCGCGTCTACCTCTATAAGCCGGAACAACAATCCGCGACGTTAGTAAAGCCTGCTGTAAAAGCAGATAAGTATCTGCGCTAATCGCAGGCATATCTGCCAGAGTGATCACCACACTGCTCCAGTCGGCAGGAATTTCAGCAACTGCTTGAGCCAGACTAATACCCATACCCACATCGGGTCCACTGACGCAAAACCATTCTATTTGACGCTCTTGCAGTGATTTCTGTAGAGATAGATCGTCTTTCGATACAACAAGCTTAAGCGGCAGCTGTGCTTCTAATATGGGTCCAATCGCATGTTCGAGCAGAGAGCGACCATCGGGCAATATATACCGGCGCTTATCACTGCCGAAACGTTTGCTTTTCCCGGCCGCTAACAACAGCACTCCACATGTCATTACTGCAAACCAGTGTCGTAACCGCGACGAACAGCGGTCAATTCAGCCATGATGGACACGGCAATCTCAATAGGTGTTTTGCTGCCAATGGGAAGACCGACGGGAGCGCTTATGCGGGCAAGTTGTTCCTCCGAATAACCCATAGTCAATAAGCGCTGATGCCTGAACTTGGTGGTGCGCATTGAACCAAGCGCCCCCACAAAACCCGACCCCACATCTAGCGCAGTCGCCACGGCCAAGTCATCAATTGCCGGCACGTGGGCCAAGCAAAGCACCGCGCATCGATCTCCGCTGGCGTAGTCTCTTATCGTCTGATCCGGATTAGCAAACACTAATTCAACCCCTGCTTGTTTCCATGTCTCGATTAACTCAGGGCGGGGGTCGCAAACTATCACGCGATAATCCATCGCCTTGGCTAACTCTGACACCACGGCCGCCAGATGGCCGGCACCTATAATCAACAAACTGAATTTCGGACCAAAGATATGGGTAAGCACATCGCCGTCTAAGAGAGCGACGGGGAGAACGGGGCTAGCAATTAATTCGCTTCTATTAGAGACCAGTGAAGACCTACGATAACTAAGCTTACCGCGGCCCATTGCATCTAAAACCTGCTCTAGTTGTTGCCGGTTCTCAACCGTAGGAGCAATATATTGAGCCAATACCGTCACCTGACCGCCACAAGGAAGGCCAAGACGCCTGTTCTCTTGGACACTAATGCCGAACTCAAATCGTTTTGGCGTCGCGCATGCCCCACCTCCTTGCAGATCACGCTTCAACTCATCCTCTATGCATCCACCAGATAGTGAGCCCACCATGTCGCTATGGGAACACGCCATAATAGTCCCCACGGGACGAGGCGAAGCCCCGCTAGTGTTAATAATGGTACACAGCCAGACATCTTGCTCGTCCAGCAACCATCGCATTACGGCGGCTAACACTTCGTAATCACTGGATTCCATAATAAGCGCTTATTTTTGGAGGTTAATTTAATACGGGGCACACACTAAAAACTCCACACCATCGGCACCACTAACACTGTAGTAATACCTACCAACACGGTTAACGGCAAACCGATTTTAATAAAATCGGCAAAGCGATAATTACCGGGGCCATAAACCATCAAATTAGTTTGGTACCCAATAGGCGTGGCGAAACAGGCTGAAGCAGCGATCATCAAGGTAACCGCGAAAGGAGTGAGATCAACACCTAATTGCTGACTGGCCGATACCGCTATAGGAAAGACCAGTACAGCTGCCGCTAGGTTGGAAATAATCGCAGAGAACACCGCCGTTAAAACAAACAAGACTACCAATGTTGCGCTGGGTGAATGTGCACTGAGACCAATCATCGCCTCGGCAATGGCGTTAGCCGCACCGGTGCTTTGCAAGGCCCCGCCCAAGGCTATCGAGGCGGCGATCACCATCAGCACCTGCCAATTGACACTTTGCCGCGCATCTTGCACTTTGATGCAGCGACTAATAATCATCAAACCGGCGGCAAGCAAGGCCGCTTTAAACATACTGAGAATATCGAAGCTTACCGTTAACACCATCGCCAGCATAATAGCTGCGGCTATATTGCGCTGCTCATGACGCACCGGTTGAGAGTTTTCAATTTCACTGACCAATAAAAAGTTCTTGCTGTAACGCTGCTGACTAACGAATTGGTTATGCGTTTCTAATAACAAGGTATCACCCGGACGCGGGCTAATCTCACCGATCTTGGTTTTGATTCGCTCACCGTCGCGCGCCACCGCTATAATCACGGCGCTGTATAGGTTTCTAAAGCGCATATCCTTGATTGTTTTACCCAACTGCGGAAAATTACGAGAGATAACCACTTCCACCAGGCAACGATCATGGGCACCATCTTCTAATTTAAACACTTGTTTTTCTGCGACTTTCAAGCCGTTAATATTTTTTAAATCTACTACCGAGCGCACATCTCCGGCAAAAATTAAATGGTCTCCAGCGAGTAATTTTTCCTGCGGCGATACAGCGGTAATCAAATAGCCATCACGCTCTATTTCTATTAAATACATACTGGGCAACTGACGTAGGCCGGCCTCTTCGATAGTTTTACCCGCCAATGGGCTGTCCACTTCTATTTCCATTTCTACAATATACTGACGCGCGTCGTCAAACAGCTGCTGATCTTTTTCGCCGCGATGCGGCAATAACCAACGACTAAAGCAGACGGTAAAAATCATGACAACCAATACGCAGGGCAGACCGACCCACGCCAAGTCAAACATACTGAGCTCGACCTCTGGATTGGTGTCATTGAGCATGCCGTTAATAACCAGGTTAGTACTGCTGCCCACCAAGGTACAAGTACCGCCGACCATAGCGGCATAACTCAGCGGGATCATCAATTGCGAAACATTCAACTTGTTGCGCTTTGCCCAGTCGCTCACTGCCGGCACCATCATTGCAACCACCGGCGTGTTGTTGAGCACGGTACTCATCATTGCAACTGGAAACATCATTCGAACTTGCGCTACTGCGGTATTTTTAGGTCGCCCCAATAAATTTTGCGATACCCAATCTACCACCCCTGTCTGGGCTAAACCTCGCGCCACCACAAACAGAACCGCCACCGTCGCCATGCCTTCGTTGGACATACCTATTAATGCTTGTTCAGCGGAGATAATACCGAGCAGAGCTAACAGCGCCACACCGCCGATAAGAATAGCATCAGCGGGATAGCGGGAAAATACCAGCAGGCCAAAGCATAGGCCGATGACCATCAGGGTTTGGATTGCTTCAGGGCTAAGAACCATAGAAACCTTTGTTCGCTAGAGAGCTAAAACGGTTAGACGCAAAACTAGGCGCCATAAAAGCTATTAAAACGATCAATAAACTCAGCTAATTGCTCAGCCGGCAAATCATTAACGCCAGCGGCGGCGGCACGACCACCGCCGGTAGCAAAGCTGCGACAGAGTTCATCGGCGCCTGTTTTTTTGTCGAGCGGCGCCCTCACACTGATCAAATAATTACCATTGGCTTTGAGGGTTAATACCGCATGCGCACGGCTCGGCGCTCCATTAGCCAAGTCATTACTGTAAACACCGCTCACCCGTCGCGCCCATGCTTGGTTAGGCAAAATGTAGGCGGCAACTGAATCATTGGCAAACTCCGGCTGCAACCCGGCAGCCGCCGCCATATCTTCACGGTAGCCGATCTCTAGTTTACCAAAGCTGTCGCGGCTCTCGTTAATAAAACTGAAAGGGCTGGCGTGAGCGCTAATCTGGCGATACAAATCTTCAGGACTAAAGTGCAGATCCTCTAGGTTAGAACCGTAGCCATTGTAATTAATATAAATACCCAGGTTTTCTAACGCCTCTAATTGCGGCTCCGACAAATCTAAGGGCTTAGCTAACAACCGCGCGCTGTTTTTTAAATTATCGCCAAAAGCTCCGGTTATCGCCCACTCGACAAATTGCCCTTGCAGATGTTGGTTAACCAAAATACTGGTGCATACATCCGGTGCGGTATTGATTAACGTGGTGAGTTTATCGTGGTCGGGGATTTCACCGGCAAAATGGTGATCTGAGTAAAATACTTCAGCGCCTGCTTCTAGGGCATTGATTAAGCCGTCACGGTTTTTGTCCAGGGAGATATCCAATACCGTAATACTGTCACCGAACTGGGCATCAATCTTGTCTAATAGCTGGATATCCCGTTTTACGCCGGTAACTAGCTGGCTATCGACAGGATTAGCATTACGCAATTGAGCTAAGGCACAGATGCCATCAGCATCGCCATTAAAGATATCGATTTGTGCCACGGAGAAGCCCTAAACTGTTAACTTTTATTGTAATCAGGGACTAGCTTACCACAGGCTAGAAAATGAAATATCACCTAAAAAAGGGTTATTTGGCGTAAAAAAAAGGCTATCGTGTAGACAGCCTCTGGAAGATGGTAGCGCTGAAGTAACCCGCCGTTACTCCAACACCGTTGCTCTAGAGCATCTATTCTAAAACAATGCGCTCACGGTTCTTGTCCATTAGTGATTCGCCGATCCCCTTCACTGCCGTCAATTCGTCGATCGACTTAAAAGGACCGTAGCTTTCACGATAGGCAACAATCGCTTCCGCCTTGCTATGACCAACACCTTTTAACTGGTCAGACAGCGTGGCGGCATCAGCGGTATTGATATTGACCGCCACAGTATCTAGCGCCCATAAATTAGCGGCGGGTAAACTCAAACATACACAGAAAAAAACATAAGATAAAAATCGCATTTCACTCTCCTTGATGAAAGTTTGCCGTAGCAAACCATTGAAACTCCATTTCTTTATTAAGCGGGGCAAATACTAGCAGAGCATAGACCACAAACCCACTCTCCCAGCAAACAATAGGATTATAGTCATTGGTTAGCTAAGCTTATTGGAACTTAACTGCCGAGCTGCAAATTAATCGCTATCAGCGCCGCCAGCGGATCTTCGGCCTGAGTAATTGGCCTACCGATCACCAAATAACTACTGCCTAAAGCCATCGCAGCAGCTGGTGAGGCGATACGCCGCTGATCCCCTTGCTCACTATCGACCGGGCGGATACCCGGTGTCACTAACTGAAAATTAGGCCCTAGATCAGCACGCAGTAATTCGGTTTCCTGCGCCGAGCACACCACCCCATCCAACCCACAACTGCGTGTCAGCGCCGCTAAACGACGCACATGTTCAACCGGCTCACAATCAATACCCACCGCCTGTAAATCGACTCGCTCCATACTGGTCAGTACGGTCACAGCAATCAGCGATGGAGCCTGCTGGTAATTCGCCAGCGCCTCGCTGGCAGCCGTCATCATACGAGCACCACCAGAGGCATGAACATTCACCATCCACACACCGAGGTCGGCGGCGGCCTTAACCGCACCAGCAACCGTATTGGGTATATCGTGAAACTTCAGATCAAGAAATACTTCGAAGCCCTTGTCTTGTAACAATCGCACAACATCCGGACCACAATGGGTGAACAGCTCTTTGCCGACTTTTAGGCGGCATCGATCAGGTGACAAGCGCTCCGCCATGGCTTCAACATCTTTTAGCTTACTGTAATCCAGAGCAACGATTACCGGTGATGATATTGTCATAGTGTTTCCGTTAAAGGGTATCTGCGGCTGCTGTAGTAGGGCTAAACATAATTACTGTAAATATAGTGACTGTAAACCTAGCTCATTAAAAGACTATAAACGTTTAATTAATACGCCAAAGGCTCATCCCCCTTCAGCACCCCGAATGTTTTTTATCTGCCCCCATTGCTTGCAACTGGGGCACAACCAATGCAAACGCTTGCCAGCAAAACCACAGTGGTGACACTGATACTGCGGCTTGCTTTGCATTAACTGCGCGATCAACAACTGTAAAACATCGAGATTATCTTTTGCCGTGCCACTGCTATTAGCAATATGCAATTCGACCAAACGCGCCAAACCTCGCAAGGAGGGTCGCTGCTTCAGCTGCTTACTGAGAAAGCTGGAAGCAGCTTGATTGCCCTGCTCCGCTTGGATATCAGCCACTACGCTCAACAATATAGTTGCTGAAGAGCTGCTCTCTAAACATTCCAACAAATAATCATGAGACGCTTGTTGATTGCCCAGATGCTTAAAGCAATTTTGGATCAGCTGCACCGTCTCCGGCACAAATGCTGCGTCTTGCTCGCGTACTTTGCGCAAGCTTTTAATCGCACGATTATAGTGGCCAGTGCGGGATTCTATATCAGCCGCCAACAACGACGCCCGGACACAGCCCCGGTCATAGGTCAAAGACTGTTTTAGTTGGGTGCGCGCCGACTGGTAATCATGTTTATCAATAGCCAGCTGAGCCAGCTCACAGCAATAATGGGCCAACGCGATGCCAATAGTTTTATCCACCGGCACAGCTGATGTTAACCAGGCACGCTTCGGCAACAATTGCTTGGCGACGTCAATCGCTTGCTGCCATTCCTTTTCATCCTGATAAATCTCTAACAAATGTCGCATCGCGACAGTTTTCAGCTCCGGTGCCTCTACTGATAAATCTTTTAACAAACTCTCGGCACGATCCAGTAAGCCGGCACTGATATAGTCTCGCGCCAACTCAAGGTGGGCCTGATGTAACTGAACCATCGGCAAACTTGGACGGGACAACAAATTTTGATGGATGCGAATAGCGCGCTCTACCTCACCTTTACGGCGCATCAAATTGCCAACAGCGATATGGGTCTCAAAAGTATCATTGTTAACTTCAAGCCGATCAATAAAGGTATCTAGCGCAGCATCCGGATGATCATTAAAGAGATAATTGAGCCCTTTATAATAAGAGCCGGACATGGCGGCTTCATCAGAGTTTGTGCTTGAATTGCGACGCCCTAACAACCAACCAATGGCGATGGCAGAAAACACCAGCAGTAGCTGCCATACATCGACTTGCATTAAGGCTTACCGCTCTTACTAATGCGCAGCGCGGTACCGGCTTGAGACAGCTCTTTTTCACGCCGCTGCAACCTATTCTCGGCGATCAACAAACGGCTCTTCAAGCGCAGAATGGCAGACATGCTCAGCAGCATGCCAATCATACCCCCCAAGGCAAAGGCCGCTAATACCCATAGCGAAACACGCTGCTCCGGCAGCTGTAGCACTAATAAATCCAGGCTGGCGCGATCGCTATTTTGGATGGAGAACAAAATTCCAAATAGCATTACTAGCAACAGCAGTAATCCCAGTAGTATTCGTTTAAAGGTGCGCACCCGCTATTCCTTTGTTAGTTGTTTATGAACTAATCGATCAACCATAAAAAAACGGCATGATCTTAAGACCATACCGTTCGATTTATGTTTCTGCAAGTGATCACCGCGTGTGGCAACCTCGATACAGCGGCGCTTAAAAGCTGCTTTGGCTAGCCTGTTGCAAACTCTCGTTAACCCGTTCTCGCATCTCTTTACCAGGTTTGAAATGAGGGACATATTTGCCACTCAACTCAACTGTCTCACCGGTTTTGGGATTACGACCCAAACGGGGCTCACGATAGTGCAATGAAAAACTGCCAAAACCACGGATTTCAATTCGCTCACCTGTTGCCAGAGTTTGAGACATTTGCTCAATCACTGTTTTAACCGCAAGCTCAACATCTTTTAAGGACAATTGTGTTTGTCGGGACGCTATGCGCTCAATTAGTTCAGATTTCGTCATATCGACTACCTGTTGCCACTGCCTCTATATTAACTAAAAACAAGAGTAGCACCGGTTTTCGATATGTGCGAATAAATAATGGGGGAAAAATTCACCCCCATCAATCACTTAGCTAATTTAGTGGCATCTCGCAGAGCTATCGGACTAATCCGAAGATTAGTCTTTTGTCTCCATTTGCGCTTTGATCAGGTCACCAATCGTAGCTGGAGCAGAAGCTTCAACTGTTGCTTCTTTATGTGACTTAACGGCTTCTTTCTCATCAGCCATGTCTTTCGCCTTGATAGATAGCGCAATAGTGCGGTTTTTGCGATCAACTGTAATGATCTTAACCTCAACTTCTTCGCCTACTTTCAATGCGTTACGCGCATCTTCAACTTTATCACGGCTGATTTCAGAGGCTTTCAAAGTACCCTCGATATCTTCCGCTAAAGTGATGATTGCCGCCTTGGCTTCAACTTCTTTTATAACACCTTTAACGATACTGTTCTTATCGTTTTCAGTGACATAGTCATTGAATGGATCAGCATCTAACTGCTTGATACCTAATGAAATTCTTTCGCGCTCTGGATCTACAGACAGAATAACAGTCTCAATTTCATCGCCTTTCTTGTACTTGCGAACCGCGTCTTCACCGGTTTCGTTCCAAGAGATATCAGACAAGTGAACCAGACCGTCAATCGCGCCATCTAGGCCGATAAAGATACCAAAGTCAGTGATTGACTTAATGGCACCAGAAATCTTGTCACCTTTGTTGAACTGACGACCAAATGCATCCCATGGATTTTCCATGCACTGCTTGATGCCCAGCGAGATACGACGACGTTCTTCGTCGATATCCAAGATCATTACTTCTACTTCATCGCCCAAATTGACGATTTTAGAAGGGTGAATGTTTTTGTTAGTCCAATCCATTTCAGAAACATGAACTAAGCCTTCTACGCCCTCTTCGATTTCAGCAAAACAGCCGTAATCAGTCAGGTTAGTAATAGTGGCTTTAACACGAGCGCCTTCTGGGTAACGATTAGTGATTGAAACCCATGGATCTTCACCCAATTGCTTGAGGCCAAGAGACACGCGATTGCGCTCACGGTCAAACTTAAGGATTTTAACGTCGATTTCGTCACCAACATTAACAATCTCAGAAGGATGTTTGATGCGTTTCCACGCCATATCAGTGATGTGCAACAGCCCGTCAACACCGCCCAAGTCTACAAAAGCACCGTAGTCGGTCAGGTTCTTAACAATACCTTTAACAGACTGGCCTTCTTGCAGAGTTGCTAGCAACTCATCACGCTCGGCACTGTTGGCATCTTCCATAACAGCACGACGAGAAACAACAACGTTGTTGCGCTTCTGGTCTAGCTTAATAACTTTAAATTCTAGCTCCTTACCTTCGAGGTGAGTGGTTTCGCGCACAGGGCGAACGTCAACCAATGAACCCGGTAAGAACGCACGAATAGAGTTAACATCAACGGTGAAACCGCCTTTGACCTTACCGTTAATGACACCCGTAACCACTTCTTCAGCAGCATAAGCAGCTTCAAGTACTTTCCAAGCTTCAGCGCGCTTGGCTTTTTCGCGCGACAGTTTGGTAGCACCCCAACCATCTTCAACCGCTTCCAGAGCAACCTGTACTTCGTCGCCAATTTCCAACTTCAGCTCACCGCTGTCAGTCAGAAATTCTTCACGAGGAATTACACCCTCTGATTTCAAACCAGCGTGGACGGTAATCCAATCGCTATCGATATCAATAACCACACCGGTGACAATCGAACCAGGTTTCATATCGATGGTTGCTAAACTTTCTTCAAAGAGATCCGCGAAATTTTCGCTCATGTTGTAAACCTATAATAGAAGCAAGTGGTTAAATTCGGCTGTTTTACAGCATCAGAATTTATTCACCCTCCACAGGACCAGCACCTATGGGCCATTTCTTAAAAAATCTATTCTCGACAACTTGCTGGCTTAATGCCAAGAATAGAACCGTAAATCTATTGCTTGTCTGACGGCGGGCGTCTTGATCAAGCTTGTGGGCTGACTTAAATCAACCCCGCTTTCACGTGGGAAAGCACTTGTTGAAACACATCCTTAATCGCGGTGGCCGAGCTATCGATGATGATGGCATCAGCGGCGGGCTTCAGCGGCGCTACTTCACGGTTCATATCCCGCTCGTCGCGCAATTGGATGTCCTCCAAAAGGGCGGCGAGATTAACAGATTCACCCTTGTCAAGCAACTGCTTATAGCGCCGCTCAGCGCGCTCTTGCGCCGATGCGGTGAGGTAAATCTTCAGCGACGCATCCCTAAAAATAACGGTACCCATGTCCCGACCATCAGCCACTAAGCCCGGGGCCACCGCAAAACTGCGCTGCAAACCTTTGAGCGCATCTCTAACCATTGCGTGCACCGCCACTTTAGAGGCCAAGGCGCCGGTCGTTTCAGCTCTCACTTGGCGGCTAATATCTTCGCCATCGAGCAGCACCGCCGCTGGCTCACCGGCTTCGGCGGGGCGAAATTCAACAGGCAGCTTGGCGGCCAAAGCCGCCAAAGCAGGCACATCGGTAAAATCAACAGCTTGGCTCTCGGCCGCTAAACCAACAATGCGATACAGAGCCCCGCTATCGAGCAAATGCCAACCCAACTCTCGGGCCAGCATTTGACAGATGGTGCCCTTGCCAGAACCACTGGGGCCATCGATGGTGACTACGGGTATAGAAACGGGTATCGGTACAGTTTTCAATCTAAAACCTCAATACTTAAGCCAACCTCAGTCATCAGCTTTGCAAAAATTGGAACAATGACATGTAGATAATATTTTTTGCCGACTACACACACAGTATTTATAGACAAATTTTTTCAAACAAATCGAAGTAATTAGGAAATGTTTTAGCGGTGCAACCGGGGTCATTAATCGTTATTGCAGCACCTCCCATAGCTGCCAAAGAAAAGCACATTGCCATACGGTGGTCGTCATAAGTATCAATGTCGGCAGCCCGGATTTCGGCAGGCGGTGATATCTCTATAAAATCCTCACCCTCCACCACTTGCGCGCCAACTTTTCTTAACTCTGTTGCCATCGCAGACAAACGATCAGTCTCCTTTACACGCCAGTTATAGACATTGCGGATTTTAGTAGGCCCATTTGCAAATAATGCCACTGTTGCAATTGTCATAGCCGCATCTGGAATATGATTAAGATCGACATCAACACCATCGAGCTTGCCCTTGCTTGCTTCGATATAGTCTTCGCCATAACTGATTTTTGCGCCCATCTGTTCAAGTATTTCCGCAAAACGAATATCGCCTTGAACTGAGTTTTTTCCAACGCCATAAACCTTTACCGTACCGCCACTAATAGCAGCAGCCGCTAAAAAATAGGATGCTGACGAAGCATCTCCTTCCACCATGATTTCTGTTGGTGAAATATAGGATTGCCCACCACTAACAGAGAATTTTTTATAGTTGTGATTGCTAACCGAAACGCCAAATTTTGCCATTAAATCTAGCGTAATATCGATGTATGGTTTCGAAACAAGGTCACCTTTTACAGTAATGGTTATATCACCCTTAGCCAAGGGTGCCGACATTAGTAGCGACGTTAAAAATTGACTAGAGATAGTTCCATCAACTTCAATATCCCCACCACTGAGAGCAGTCCCGCTAATTTTAAGTGGCGGATAATCAGCACTGTTTAGGTATTCTATATTTGCACCTAAAGGCGTTAACGAATCAACAAGGTGGCCGATGGGGCGCTCATACATTCGCGGCTCACCCGTCAAGGTGAATTGACCACCGGATCCTAAGCACAAAGCTGCTGCCAAAGGCCGCATTGCGGTTCCGGCGTTGCCAAGGAACAACTCAAAATCTCCGTCATTAGCTAAAGGGCCATCTTTTCCAGTAACAACACAACATGTGCGATCAGATGACAAGGTATATTCAACACCAAGTTGCTTAAGCGCATTAAGCATATGACGAACGTCATCAGAATCGAGTAAGTTAGTGATTGTAGTTTGACCGCGAGCCATCGATGCCAGCAGCAACGCACGATTGGAAAGGCTCTTGGACCCGGGAATAATAACTTCACCGTTTACACCAGTAACCGGCCTTAAGACTAATTGTTCAAGTGATGACATCTTTAACTCTATCTAAATTCGCACTCATTAACTTGCATCGGGTTAATTTTTCTCAGCTCTTACAGCTAGAAAATCTTGCTCGCTTAATTTTTACTCTGCTCTTCTAGCATCACCGAAAACTTATCGCGGGCGGCTTTGGCGCGCTGAAAACTCGTCATCAACTGATCACTGTCGCCATCGACAATTGCACTACGCAAGGTGGTTAAATTGTCGGTGAATAAATCAATGGTATTTAAAATGGCTTCTCGATTTGCCAAAGCGATATCGCGCCACATGGTCGGGTCGCTAGAGGCAATACGGGTAAAATCACGAAAACCACCGGCGGCAAAGCGAAATATGTTTTGCTGCTCGCTACTGCCAGCCAGTGCATCAACCAAGGCATAGGCCAATATGTGGGGTAAATGACTGGTGGCAGCCAATACTTTATCGTGCTCAGCCACTGCCATTTCAACCACTTGCGCGCCGGTAGTTTGCCACAGCTCGGTAATAGCTTGCAGAGCCTTAGGATTAGTCTCTTCAGTCGGCGTTAATATCACCCGATGATTAACGAACAAATCGACTTGCGACGCTTCTACACCACTTTTTTCCGAGCCTGCTATCGGGTGGCCCAATACCAAATTGGCCGGTACTTCGCCAAAAGCTTCTCGTGCCGCGCTCAGCAAACTGCCTTTGACGCTGGCGACATCGGTAATAATAGTTTCGGAGGGTAACAACTTGGCCAACTGCTGCATCATATCCGCGGCGATCAACGTCGGCGTGGCGATAACCACAACATCGGCTCCCTCAACCGCTGTCGCTAAATCGAGACTGTAGCGGTCAATAAGGCCTAACTCCAAGCCTTTTGCTAAGGATGACTCGCGCCGGCCCCAAGCCACAATCTCACCCGCAAAGCCTTTTGCCTTGAGTGCCTTTGCCAACGAACCGCCGATCAAACCCAGCGCTAATATAGTTATGCGTTGTATAGTCATTTATAAAATTTTCTGTAATGCCGCCAAAAACGCCGCGTTTTCGTGTGCCAAACCAATCGATACTCTTAGATGATTTGGCATTTCATAGACTCCTATCGGCCTAACGATAACACCCTGCTGCAACAACTGCTGATAGAGCTGATTGGTGTCGGTGGTAAATTCTACCGCCAAAAAATTAGCCGCCGAAGGGATATAACGCAACCCCATTTGCTTAAAACCCTGCTCCAATTGCTGCATGCCTTGACGATTCACTTGGCGACCCTGTTCTAAATAGGCCTCATCCTCCAACACCGCTTGCGCCGCAGCCAATCCGACTGAGTTGACATTAAAGGGCGCTCTCACTCGATTCAATACATCGGTGATCTCCGCTGATGCCACTGCATAACCTACCCGTAATGCCGCCAGCCCATAGGCCTTGGAAAAGGTACGAGTAACTATCAAATTTGGGTAATGCTTTAATAAGGCGACGCCGTCGGGGGCATCGTCACTTTGCGCATATTCAAAATAGGCTTCATCTAATACCACAATGATATTAGCTGGCACTTTATCGAGAAAATCGACCAACGCTGGCTCAGCCAGCAAGGTACCGGTAGGATTATTGGGGTTGGCAATAAAGATCACTTGAGTATCGTCGGCAATCGCCGCTACTATCGCATTGAGGTCATGACCCCAATCTTTAGCCTTAGTGATAATCGCCTTGGCACCACAAGCCTTAACCGCCAGCGAATAAACAACAAAAGCATGTTGCGAAAACATCGCCGACTTACCCGGTTGCAAATAAGCCCTAGCAATTAACTCCAGCACATCATTAGAGCCATTGCCCAGGGTGACTTGCTCGCTGCCAACCGCCAAACGCTCAGCCAACTGCCGCTTTAAATTAAAACCATTACTGTCGGGATAGCGGCAGATATAAGCGGCGTTGTCGGCAATGGCCGCCAATACGCTTGCACTGGGCCCCAAGGGGTTTTCATTGCTGGCCAATTTAACAATATTGGCAATACCCAGCTCACGCTCAAGCTCCTCAATCGGTTTGCCCGCCTGATAGGGCATTAAGCCCTGCACACCCTGATTAGCCAAGGCGATGTAATCGCAACTCACCTGTTTCTCCAACGAATAAAAGCCGCGTATTGTAAACGAATGCGTTAGAAACAGATATTGCAGACATAAAAAAACCAGCACATGGCTGGTTTATTCAACAAACTTATTGTTTAGCGCACGCGACGACGGGCAACGCCCAAACCGATTAAGCCAAGACCCAGTAATGCAAAAGAACCAGGCTCTGGCACACTTTGGATTTTTACCCGCACAATCATGTCCTGGTAATCACGGTCGCCGCCGGTGGCACCGTTCAAGTCTAGGTCTTCAAAACCAATAATAAAGGTGTTTTCTTCACCCATAATTTGGAAGATTGCCGCTTGGTAATCATCATCTGTATTTAATAGGTGGTCAGTAAACATAATACCTGGCGCTCTATCGGCGCCGTTTGAATCGATATAGAAACCAAAATCAGTAGCAGCACCTAAATTAAAGGAGCCCGCAGCGCCATTAGTATCGCTGCCCGCAAATATTTGCTGGCGGCCACTGCCATCCGTCGTATTAGTGTAGTAGCCAAAAGTGGTGCGGGTTTCATAACCGGCAATCTCTTCCAAAATCACGCTCATGGCACCACTACCGGTGAAGTAAGGTATATCTACTTGGCTTAAGACCGCAGTTTCGGCATTGACACCCAAGACATCTGCAATCAATTGATTGTCGCCATCCCACGATGTACCAAAGCTGATCGGATTAGCAGCCAAAAACTCAATGCTATAAGCCGAAGCTGCTTGAGCAAAAACTACTGAAAGGGCTATTAAAATCTGTTTCATTACGTACTCCAAATATAATACTAGTTTCCATCATGACTCAATAAGTGACTAAGGCAGGACTTAAGTAAATGTTAGTTATCGATGACTTAAGCAATCCCCATACCAACACTTAAATACCCATTGATTTCAATCGTTTATCAAGCTTAGCAATACCTCCCTAATTATCGACTTGTAAAATTATCCGACAAAAAACACCTTCTAAAACAACAGCTTGTGCATTATTGATAATTAATAAAAATAGCGGGTCATTTTTTAACCAGCTACCCATAAGACTTTGTCATTAGGTTTATAAGCCCATATCCTTAGTCGCCCTTAAATCATTATCATCAAACCATCGACGCCGCAGTTTACGGCGGTAAAAATCCAACTTCAGCCTCTTAAACGGACCCATAAAATAGTTTAAAAACCGCTATCAACAGAGTTTCTAAAGCTGCCAACGCTATGAACTAATTCACACCACAAGGCTGGCAGCTCGCATACAACAGCATCCTGCAACAGCTGAAATAACAGTACCCATTAGATGCACCTTAAGGTAAGCTGCGCGCCTGCCAATAACCCCCCTTTTTTTGCAAGAGAATTCCAATGAGTTTTGACTCACTGGGTCTATCCGACCCGATCCTGAAAGCCATCGCCGACCAAGGCTATACCAGCCCGTCCCCCATTCAGGCCGAAGCCATCCCCGCCGTTATATCCGGCCGTGATGTGATGGCCGCCGCCCAAACCGGCACCGGCAAAACCGCCGGCTTTGCCCTACCTATATTGGAACGACTCAATGGCGGCGAAAGTGCTAAGCCCAATCAAGTACGCGCGTTGATATTAACCCCCACCCGTGAATTAGCCGCCCAAGTAGCTGATAGCTTCGTCACCTATGGCGCCGGCTTACCGCTGCGAACAGCGGTGGTATTTGGTGGTGTTAAGATCAACCCCCAAATGATCAAATTACGTAAGGGTGTCGATATACTGGTTGCCACCCCTGGTCGACTGATGGACCTTTACAACCAAAACGCCGTCCGCTTCAAACAACTGGAAGTATTAGTTCTGGACGAAGCCGATCGCATGCTCGATATGGGCTTTATTCGCGATATCAAAAAGATTCTTGCGGTACTGCCTAAAGATCGGCAAAATTTGTTGTTTTCAGCCACATTTTCGAATGACATTCGCAATCTAGCCAAAGGCTTGGTTAACAACCCCGTCGAAATTTCGGTGTCGCCACGTAATACCACCGTAAAATCAGTAGAACAACTCATTCACCCAGTCGATAAAAATCAAAAAGCAAAACTGCTGATTAAATTGATTAAAGAAAAACAGTGGTCACAAGTATTGGTATTTAGCCGCACCAAACATGGCGCCAATAAGCTTAGCAAACAACTGGATGCCAGTGGTATTAATGCCGCCGCTATCCATGGCAATAAAAGCCAAGGTGCACGCACTCGAGCGCTGGCTGAATTCAAAAGTAATGACATCCAAGTATTAGTCGCAACTGACATCGCCGCACGCGGTTTGGACATTGACCAGTTGCCGCAGGTGGTGAATTTTGATTTACCTAATGTGCCGGAAGATTACGTACATCGCATTGGTCGCACCGGTCGCGCTGGCGCCTCAGGACATGCTATTTCCTTAGTAACCGCCGATGAATACAAACAACTGGCGGATATTGAGCGCTTAACCCAAGAACTAATAACACGAGAAATTATAGAAGGCTTTGAACCGGTCAATGCCCTGCCTGAATCGCGACTCAGATCGCAGGAGAACAAAAGACCGAAGAAAAACAAAACACAGCATAGCGACGGCCAACGCTCTGGAGAAAATGCTCGCGGCCATAAGCCACCGGGTAAAAATAAACGCCACGTCAGTAAAGATGGTTCTGGTGACGCCCAAAGTCAGCGAACACGCCGCTCGAGTTCAGCTAATAGCAATGCCAATAGTCATCGTGCTAATAGCAGTAGCAGTAGCAACAGTAATAATAACAGTAACAATGATAATCGAGGCAACAGCGCGGCCGCCAATCGATCTGGCAATAGGTCTAGCAACCCGAGCACAGTTAACGGTAATCGTTAGGTGACAAATAATGAATAGAATTGCCGTCTTCGTTGACGTCCAAAATATTTATTACACAACCCGGCATACTTATCAACGGCAGTTCAATTACCGCAAGTTTTGGCAAAGCATCAGCCAGCGCGGCATTATTAGTGTCGCCAACGCCTATGCCACCCACCGCGGCGATGACAAACAACTCAAATTTCAAACCGCGCTAAAACACATTGGCTTCAACGTAAAACTTAAACCATTTATTCAGCGCAGTGACGGCTCTGCCAAAGGTGATTGGGACGTTGGTATTTGCATTGATATATTAGAAACCGCCACTAAAGTCGACACCGTTATTTTATTATCCGGCGACGGCGACTTTGATTTATTACTGGAAAAAATCAAACTAAAGCATCAGGTCAACACCGAAGTGTATGGTGTAAAGCAGCTTACTGCTAAATCGTTGATTGACTCGGCCAATGTATTCCACCCGATTACAGAAGATTTTTTACTGTAGCTCTCAATTGAAAACATAACTGAAAACATAGTGGCTTATATAGTAACTAGCATAGCCACAACACCTACAACAAACCCGCCTTAATATAATCAGCCAACACCCGCACCGCCGCATTATTCTCTTGTTGGTTATACTTTAAACTGATACCTACGGTGCCTAATTTTGGCAACATTTTTGATTCGATAATCGATAAATTATTGGGTACGGTACTGCGCGCCAGCACGGTAATGCCTAAGCCCTCATCGATCGCCGCTTGAATACCGGTCAAATCGGGAATGGTATAAATAATTCGGCAACTGCGTTTTACCTGCCCCAACTTCTGCAAGGCACGCTGCCGGTAAATACAACCACTGGGTGCCGCTACCAATGGCAGCGTATCCTGTAAATGCGCCCGTGAGCCGGCACCACTGACCCACACCAGTTCATCTGTTTTAATAAAATGCTTGATCGACCGCTTTTGCTCGGCACTGATATTATCATGCAGCGCCAGCGTTAAATCATAGTTACTACGCTGCTGCTCGGACAACAAATTCCGACTCAAATCACAAGTGACTTCTAAGCTGACATCAGGATAGGCTTTGGCAAAACGGCTGACTATTTTCGGCAACAGGGTTACCGCAAACTCACTGGGAATACCAAGACGAATGCGACCGCTCACCGGCGGATTGGCAAAGAAGCCTACCGCCTCATCATTGAGCGCCAATATCTGTCGCGCATAGCTCAGTAATGAATCGCCACCCGGGGTTAGCTCAAGTTTAGGGCTGCTGCGATTGATTAACGGCCGGTCTAACTGCAACTCTAACTTTTTCAACTGCTGGCTAATGGCTGGCTGTGTGCGCCCCAGCTTATCTGCCGCCGCAGTAAAACTGCCTTCGTCATTAATCGCCACAAAAGAGCGTAACATATCGACAGCTAGATTTTTCATGATCAGACACTCACTTTACCGCTGATGAAATCGCCGCTATATACAGTCAAAAAAGCATAATAGAGACATAACAAATTCTTATGACTTTATAATAACTATTAATTTCTGTTATGAAAAGATCAAGCTTATCATAGCCGCCTTTAATCGAAGCACCCGCCCCTAAATCTCGGAGTCAGCCATGACAGGTCAACAATCGTTGCTCAACACGCCGCTACACAAGTTGCACCTGCAATTAGGCGCCAAAATGGTTCCCTTCGCAGGCTATGACATGCCGGTGCAATACCCAATGGGCGTATTAAAAGAACATTTACATACTCGCCAACAGGCCGGTCTATTTGATGTTTCCCATATGGGCCAACTATCCATCAAAGGCGTAGGCATTGCAGCAGCACTGGAGAAACTGGTACCGGTAGATCTCAGCAGCCTAGGCCAATTCAAACAAACCTACGGCATGCTTACCAATGAAGCCGGCGGCATCGTCGATGATTTAATCATCACCCGCTGGGCCGAGGATGAATTTTTTCTGGTGGTGAACGCCGGCTGCAAGCAACAGGATATCGCCCACTTACAACAACATCTAACAGGCTTCGACTTTAACATTATGGATCAGCATGCACTGCTGGCACTGCAAGGCCCGCAAGCGCGCTCAGTGCTAAACCAACTGGCACCTGCTGCCAGTGAACTTCGCTTTATGAATGGCTGCTTTGCTGACATCAGCCTCAATAATGATGCTGTTCCCTGCTTTATTACATGCTCCGGCTATACCGGCGAAGACGGTTATGAAATTTCGGTGCCCGCTGCCAACGCCCAAGACCTAGCTGAAAAGCTGCTGAGTTTTGAACCCGTTGAAGCCATCGGTCTTGGTGCTCGCGACTCATTGCGCCTAGAAGTCGGCCTCTGTCTTTATGGCCATGACATGAATGAAACCACCACCCCGATCGAAGCAGGCTTGATCTGGGCGATCAGCAAATCTCGCCGCACTGGCGGAGAGAAAGCCGGTAATTTTCTCGGCGCGGATACCGTGTTGGCGCAAATCGCCAATGGCGCCGACCGCAAGCGGGTCGGTTTAAAAATCGAGGGCCGCGCACCGGTACGAGAAGGTGCTGACTTATTAAATACCGACGGTGAAATTATCGGCCAGGTGACGAGCGGCGGTTTTGGCCCCACTTCAGGTGGCCCTGTAGCCATGGGTTATGTACCCATCGGACTGAGTACGCCGGGCAGTAAACTATTTGTCCAGCTGCGTAAAAAACAAATTCCGGTCGAAGTGGTGAGATTGCCCTTTGTGCCGCAGAACTATGTGCGCTAAATAAGCCGCCGTATTAACACACACAAAACATAACTCGTAGGGTGAGCATGATTCACCTTTAGATAGAAAAATATTCGGAGCCAAGCATGTTAAACAACAACGCATCATTACTAGAACTGGAAGCCAACGACGCCTTTATCCAGCGTCATATTGGCCCCGATCAACAACAGCAGCAAGAAATGCTGCAACTGCTGGGAGTCAACTCACTGGACGCGCTGATTGAATCGACAGTGCCCGCCAATATCCTGCGCCAGCAAGCGATGGATATCGCCGCGCCACAAACCGAGACTGCCGCCCTCGCACAACTCAAAGAGTTGGCGCAACAAAACCAAGTGATGAGTAATTATATCG
Source organism: Oceanicoccus sp. (assembly GCA_051277205.1). Lineage (GTDB taxonomy): Bacteria > Pseudomonadota > Gammaproteobacteria > Pseudomonadales > Dasaniaceae > Oceanicoccus. The sequence goes on from JBNMPW010000009.1 coordinate 22,638, forward strand.
GCCAAGGCTATTACCCTACGTTCACTCCCAACGTCATAATGCGCAACGTACTAGAAAACCCAGGTTGGTATACCGCCTATACTCCCTATCAACCAGAAATTGCCCAAGGGCGTTTAGAGGGCCTGTTGAATTATCAACAGATGGTAATGGATTTAACGGCGATGGAATTGGCCAATGCCTCAATGCTCGATGAAGGCACCGCCGCCGCCGAGGCAATGGCACTTTTAAAACGGGTTAACAAAAAAAATCGCAGCAATGTCTTTTTTGTCGCTGACGATGTTCACCCACAAACCCATGCCGTGTTAAAAACTCGCGCCGCCACTTATGGCTTCGAATTATTGGTCGGCAAAGCTGAACAGCTAGTTGAACAAGAAGTATTTGGCGCGCTGCTGCAATATCCTGGTACTCATGGCACAGTGACAGCAATCGCTGAGTTGATCGATCAAGCTCATCAACAAAACACCTTGGTCGCGGTGGCCGCCGACTTAATGAGTTTGGTATTACTAACCCCACCCGGTGAAATGGGTGCCGACGTGGTGGTTGGTAACAGCCAGCGTTTCGGTGTACCAATGGGCTTTGGCGGCCCCCATGCCGCCTTTTTCGCCACCCGCGACAACTACAAGCGCTCCACCCCTGGCCGCATCATTGGTGTCTCGATAGACCGCCATGGTAAGCAAGCGCTGCGCATGGCAATGCAAACCCGCGAACAACATATCCGCCGCGAAAAGGCCACCTCCAATATCTGCACCGCACAGGCATTGCTCGCCATCATGGCAAGTTTCTATGCGGTTTATCACGGCCCACAAGGCTTAACCACGATTGCCAATCGCATTCACCGCTTAACTAACATCCTAGCTAACGGCTTAGGTAAGCTAGGCTTAAAACCCACCAATAGCAGCTGGTTTGATACGCTTTGTTATCACGTTGATGGGGAACAACAAACCATTATCGAACGCGCATTGGGGGCCGGTATTAATCTGCGCATCATCGGTGACAACAGTATCTCCATCAGCCTCGATGAAACCACCCACCGCGATGATATCGAAACCCTGTGGACGGTGATTTCCGGCAGCAATATCGACTTCAGCATTGATACCATCGATGTAGAAACTGCTAATCATTCGAGCATCCCCAAAGCCTACCGTCGCAGCAGCAAATTTTTAAGTCACCCGGTATTTAACCAACATCATTCCGAAACAGAAATGCTGCGCTATATGAAGCGCCTAGAAAGCAAAGATATCGCCCTTAACCATTCGATGATTGCGCTTGGCTCTTGCACCATGAAGCTCAATGCTACTGCCGAAATGATCCCTGTCACGTGGCCCGAGTTTGCTCACATGCACCCCTTTGCACCCCAGAGCCAAGCGCAGGGTTATCTGGCGATGTTTAAACAATTAGAAAAAATGTTGATCGAAGCAACCGGCTACGACGCCATCTCGCTGCAACCCAACTCCGGGGCGCAAGGTGAATATGCGGGTTTATTAGCGATTATGAAATACCACCAAAGTCGCGGCGACCAGCAACGTAACGTCTGCTTGATCCCAAGCTCCGCCCACGGCACCAACCCGGCTAGCGCTGCAGTAGCCGGTATGAAAGTGGTGATCACCGAGTGCGATGCCAACGGCAACGTTGATATAGTCGACCTGAAAGAAAAAGCCGAGCGCCACAGTGATGAATTGGCCGCACTGATGATTACTTACCCATCGACCCACGGCGTATTTGAAGAAAACATTACCGATATTTGCGAGCTAATCCACCAACATGGCGGCCAAGTTTATGTCGATGGCGCCAATCTCAATGCATTAGTCGGTATCGCCGCACCCGGAAAATTTGGAGCCGATGTATCGCACATCAACTTACACAAAACTTTTTGTATTCCTCATGGCGGTGGTGGCCCCGGCATGGGTCCTATCGGCGTCGGCAAACATCTAGCACCGTTCTTACCGAATAACCCCGCCCAACCCATTGACGGCCTGGATATCGGCAATGACACGGTGTCGTCAGCAAGCTGGGGCAGCGCGGCGATACTACCTATCTCATGGATGTATATCGCCATGATGGGTGAACAAGGTTTGAAGAAGGCCACCCAAGTCGCCATCTTAAGTGCCAACTACATTGCGCATAAACTCGGCGAGCATTATCCCGTGCTATACACCGGCAGAAACGGACGTATTGCCCATGAGTGCATTATCGATTTACGTTCTTTGAAGGAGTCGTCAGGTATTAGCGAAGAAGACGTCGCCAAACGGTTAATCGATTTTGGCTTCCACGCTCCCACCATGTCCTTCCCGGTACCCGGCACTTTAATGATAGAGCCCACCGAGTCAGAACCGAAAGAAGAGCTAGATCGCTTTATCGAAGCGATGATAGCTATCCGCGAAGAAATTGCTGCGGTTGAAGCGGGCACACTGGACGAAAAAGATAACCCCTTAAAAAATGCACCCCATACTTCAATGGAAGTAACTAGCTCCGAATGGCTGCACAGTTACAGTCGCGAACAAGCCGCCTTCCCCGCCGGCAGTGATAACAAATACTGGCCCCCCGTTGCGCGCATCGACAATGTGTTTGGCGATAGGAACTTGGTTTGTAGCTGCCCGAGTATTGATAGTTATCGTGAGGGGTGATTAAGCAGAGCTAACATAATGTAAAAATGAAAAATAGATATTAGTGACTACAGGTCATCATTAACCCGACCTATAATTGTGGTAGAGTTTTGCTAATTAGAAATTTTCATTCACGTTTGCGATGGCTTTTAAACCATCCAAATCTAACAAATTAATTTCTTTGCTTTCCACAGCAATTAAACCTTGCTTATTAAAACGGCTAATCACTCTGCTCACTGTCTCTACCGTCAAACCTAAAAAATTACCGATATCAGTACGGGACATGGGTAAACGGAAATGGGTTTTAGACAGTTTACGTCTGGCGTTGCGAGCAGAAATGCTTATAAGTAAGGACGCTATACGCTCCTCCGCACTATTTTTGCTCAACAAGGTAATCAACTGCTGATCAGAGGTGATTTCCTGGCTCATCAACTGAAAAAAATGACGCTGCATACTGGGGAATTCCGTGCTTAATTCTTCCAGCCGATGAAAGGGGATTTCACAGACGGCGGAGGTCTCAAGCGCTTTAGCAGAACAAGCATATTTATCTTTACTGATGCCATCCATGCCAATAATTTCTCCCGGGAAATAAAAACCAGTCACTTGCTCCTGACCGTCACCCGTTAAACGATAGGCTTTAATTGCCCCGGAACGCACCGCATAAACCGACGTAAAGTCATCGCCCTCGCGGTATAAATTTTCACCTTTTTGTATCGGCCGACCACGCTGCACAATTTCATCCAGCTTAATAATATCTTCGCCTTCAAGAGCCAGAGGCAAACAAATGGACCCCAGCCGACAGTTGCCACAAGATATCCCGCTACTATGCGGGCAGGCATGTTTTTCTAAGGCGCCAGCATTGCTTGTTTGACTTCGTGAAATAACCATTGGGTTTTACACTCCTAAATTTAATTTTATAGGGTACTGGAAAATTGGATGATGCCTTTGCGGTCCAGGTATTTATCAAACACCATACAGATGTTTATTAGCATCGATCGCCCCAACTCACTTACCACCAGCTTATCACTGTGCCAACTTATAAGACCATCGCTTTTCATAGTTTTTAATGCTTGTAATTCCCGACTAAAATAGTCGGAGAAAACAACAGCAAACTGCTTTTCAATACACTTTATATCCAGCTGCAAATTACAAATAATTTGCGAAATAACCGCAGCTCTTATTTGATCATCTGTGCTCAAACTAAGGCCTTGAGCAATGGGTAAAACACCGGCATCCAATCGCTGATAATAGTTCTCCAGCCCGCGCTCATTTTGAGCATAACTACTCTTTAACGAGCTTATGGATGACACCCCTAAACCCACTAAGTCGGATGCCATACAGGTTGAGTAACCTTGAAAATTACGTTGTAACGTCCCCTCACCCTGAGCTATGGCCAAATCGTCTTGCGGCTTTACAAAATAGTCCATACCAATATGCACATAACCTGCTGCCAATAGTGTTTCGGTGATCAGTGACAGCATCGCCAGCTTCTGCGCCGCAGAGGGTAACGTTAAACGATCAATGGCCCGCTGGGTTTTAAAGCGTTCTGGCAGGTGAGCGTAACTGTAAAAGGCGATTCTATCTGGAGCGAGTTCGATGGTTTTTTCAAGCGTCACTGCAAGCGTATCCAGAGTCTGGAAAGGCAAGCCATAGATTAAGTCGTAACTGATAGATTTGAACTGATATAACCGCGCAGTTGCAGTCAGCGTTTTAATCATGCCATAACGTTGCCGTCGATTTATCGCCTGCTGTACCCGCTCATCAAAATCCTGTACGCCCATACTCAGGCGATTAAAACCCAGCCCTTTCAGCAAGGCAAAACTATCACGCGTAACGGTACGCGGATCGATTTCGATACTGTACTCACGACGATCTGAATCGGTCAAATTATAGTGGCTGGCCAACAAGTGCATTAATTCTGTCAGTTCAGCGCCATCAAAGAAAGTTGGCGTGCCGCCACCCATGTGTAGCTGCATCACGGTGCGGTGCTTGCTAACTAATTCAGACTGCAAATTAACTTCTTTGCCAAGGTATTCGAGATAGGTTCTGGCAACGCTATGATCAGAGGTAACAATTTTATTACAGGCACAGTAGTAACAAATATTCTGGCAGAAAGGGATATGTACGTAGAGCGATAAGGGTGAGATAGTCTGCGGTAGCTGATCCAGGGCCTGTTGCCGGTAGACGGTCTCATTGTAGCTATTGTTGAACTGTAAAGCGCTTGGGTATGAAGTATAACGCGGCCCCTGCACATCGTATTTAGCTATCAACTGCTGATCCCTTAAGGCCGATGCTGAGGGATGGTAGTTGGTGGCTGAGGACTTGTTGTCTTTAGCCAAGGGCGCTGGCGGAAAATTCATTCGGTCAATCCTGACTATGGCGTATCGGCTAATGCCTACATAGTAGAGAGATTGACGACAACACTTTTTGACCTGTATCAGTAAAAGTCGTATCTGTTGAAAAATTTCAGGCTAAACAGACAGCTGAGTATAAGAATAACAAACGCCCTTTTCTTGACCACTTTACCCTCAGTCATCGAAGTACGGCAATCAATTGTCAGGGTTAAGGCGGCACTTTTACCGACCTGGTTAGTGCCAAAACATCATCTTCAGGATGGCATCGTTTGTAAGGTGAAGACCTTACGCCCCTGCTGAGGGCCAACCGCGATTCGATACGTGATGGATAGGGAAACTGAGTACCCACTTCGCTCAAGTGCAGTGGAGACTGATCTGGTAACACACCACAGAAAGGTAAGCATGGCTAGAAATCGGGTTCGTGACTAGTAGACATCTAAATGACTGTGTAATTTGGGATTAGGTGAGCAGGGTAAAACGCGCTAGGTTTTCCTGAGCTTGATGTGCGTCACCGACGCTTTGCCGTCCTTAAGGAACACGCGATTCCTCCCCTGTCTTTTGGCTTCGTAGAGAGCATCATCAGCGGCTTTGATCATGTTCGTTTCAGCCATTTTCGCAGATGGCATGAAAGTCGCAACGCCGATGCTGACCGTAATCACATCTTCGCTTTTTGATTCGTCGCTGCGGATACGCAGATGCTCGATTCCACTGCGCAGACGTTCGGCGATGACATGGGCCGTCTCGCTGTTTGTATCTGTCAGCACGACGCAGAATTCTTCGCCCCCGAAGCGGGCCAGATAATCCGTCGTACGGTATAGATTTTGCTGCAGTGTCTGTGCAATCTTTATCAGAACCTGGTCACCTGCCGGGTGTCCGTAACGGTCATTGTAGGCTTTAAAGTAATCCACATCGATCATCAGCACCGACATTGTCGTTTTCAAGCGTCCGCATTGACGCCAGCTGCGCGCCAGCACGTCATCGAGAAAACGTCGGTTGGCGATTCCGGTCAGGGCGTCCTGTTCTGACAATTTGGCCAGATCCTGGTTTTGCTCGACTAATTCCTGGTTCTGTTCCTGGATTTGTTCGAGCAGTTCGTTGAACTGGCTAAACATGGTATCCATTTCATCCTTGTCCGCGCTGGCTAATCGGCGGGTGTAGTCACCCGTATTGATGATGTCCAGCATCGTTTCCTTGGCATTTAAAATACGGTTGATAACAATGTGAGAAAACGCCAGTACCAGTATAAACAGTATTAAAGCGGAGGAAGCGAAGCCGACGATAACTGTGCTGGACAGGACGTTTTCGGAGAAGCCCCGTGCTTCGGTGGACTGCTCGACGAGAAAGAGGGGGTTATTCGCACTATCTCTTAGCGTCCAGTACAGATTTCCATGCTCGTCCCGTGGCAGTTGCTCTACGCCCTCAAATCGGAGGCGCTCCAGTGCTGACGACAATAACGGATCTTCGGTCGCCTCAGATAATGTTACAACACGCATTTCGGTCTGCAGATTTTTACTGACGCGATCAAAATAACTCTCATCGAGCAATCGCCAGAAAATCAGGATTCCCCTGGGTGCCGGATAAGGTTGTTGACTGGTAACAATGTGGCTTGCAGAAAACACAACTGGCCCCAGATTACTCTGACCGATACCGGAGTTGATGAAGGGGTCGTCGACACTCCCGTCTGGGTTGGCTGAAAAGCCTATGCGGATTTTAGGGGGTACAAACTCACTCCCCGGATCCAGCAATGCGTCGATTCTTTCATTGTAAAAATTGTGTTTGATGCCACCTTGCGCAGCGATAAATACAGCTCCGTCTACTTCGAGCGCTTCCAGGGACTGCTCTTCCAGGTTCGCCTCGACGTATTGTTCGTACACGGGATCACCCCTGTGCGATTCGATGAATTCGTAACTATGGTCCCATACCGCATAATCGATGGCATTCAGTACCAGCGACTTCTGCGCATCAATAATCGTCAGCCGCACCCGCTCGATATTTTTGTTGTCTGCCTGAAATTCAAGTGCAGTAAGGGCGGGAATTTCAAGCAGGTAGCGTGTAAGCAACTGGCCGACAATGGACAGCATCAGGCCCAGCGTCAGTATGCCAACAAGCTTATACTTTAGGCTGAGTTTCATCCGCGCCTACCTGTGTGATTCTAGTTAGAGTAAGAATACCTTTCATGCTCGGTCGCTTTGTTGCTATTCTGCCCTATAGATCGCTGTTTTTTATTACTCTTAGTCACAGAAGTATCAGACGATGGTTGCAGATATGAATCTAGAAAGCATGGCACATTCAATCGCTTATTGCCAACCTCATTACCTTGTTACCGACACAACTCAGAGCCAATAGAGCCGCTCCAATTACAGGTAAATTTAGATCCGTGATCTATGATATAGCAACTAAATTAGCAGGGCGATAATAATGCCTCAAGTTGGAGGTCAAAACCACTGATTTAGGTGGTTTCACGGGCATTCGAAGCTCAATTGACCCGGTCACCTTGGCCACTGCCAGTGACGGTTAATAACAAGTACTTGAAGTAATCCTTAACGGTAAAATCCTCGATCATTCGCTGATCCCACTTCGCCAGCTTTGGTGGGTCTGACATATCGATGTTGTTCACTTGGGCCAGGCCGGTGATGCCGGGCAAGACGGCAAAGACCCCTCGCTGTTGGCGCTCGGCTATGAGCTCTTGCTGATTGAACAGGCAGGGTCTTGGGCCTACTAGGCTCATATCGCCTTTTAGTACATTGAATAACTGGGGGAGTTCGTCGAGTTTGGTTCTACGCAATAGAGCACCAAAGCCTGTTACTGAATCGCTGCTGACTTTATGGGTGGCTACTGACGCGGTATCCTGGCGCATAGTGCGAAACTTTATGAGGGTAAAAGGGCGTTGGTTTTTACCGACGCGCTGTTGGAAAAAAATAGGGGAACGGGTATCGAATAAACCGACCAGCGTGATAATAATAATAATCGGGAATGCAACCAGAATACCGATTAGGGCTAGTAGACGGTCAATAACAATGACAGTAAAGGTATTCAACTCAACATCTTCCTTAAGGTTTGTTCCAGTGTATATTGGGGTGACCAGCCTAAGGTTTCTTGCGTTGCTGATATATCTATTTCTAAACTACTGAATAGGCGATCAGCCAAGTCCTTTTTGCCGATTAAAACCAGTAACCATCGCAGCAGTCCTGGAGAAAAATAAAACAGGCGTTGCGGCATACCCAATACTGTTCGAGTGGACCTGATGATATCAGCGGTAGAATAGGCCCTGCCATCGGAGACTAAAAAAGTATTTCCCGCCGCGCGAGGATCATCAATACACAAGGAAATCAAGTCACATAAATTATCGACTGACACCATATCCCGACGATTATTCAGCCCAGAAAAAGGTAGCGGCAAACCACCACGCCCTAACTCTATCAATCGTAAAAAATTGGCCTTTACCCCAGCGCCATACACTAAAGGCGGGCGAATAATGACAAGTTCCATATCCGAGTCAGCGGATAGTTTTTTCAGTCTCGTTTCCGCCTGAAATTTTGACTCCGCGTAACCATCGGCGGGCGAAGGGATATCAGTCGCGGTAAAAGGCCTTCCTTCTGTAGTTTCTTCGCCATTGACTTTGATCGTACTCAGGAAAATAAAGCGTTTAACGCCACAGCGAATAGCGGCCTCAGCCAGGCGGGATGTTGCGTCTACGTTAGTGCGTTGATAAGACTCTTTATCCCGCTCGTCCATTTGGTGGACTCGGGCGGCAAGATGGATAACTGAGTCGATACCTGTCAGGTGAGCATCCCAGTCATCAAATATGTCGATATTGCCAATAGCAACCGCTGTCGACGCATGTTGATCCGCTCCTCGCGTGGCCAATAACAATTGATGGCCCTGCTCTTTTAACAGCGACTGCAGTTGCTTGCCGACAAAACCATTGGCACCCGTTATTAGTATCTTCATGTGGTTTAATGAATGGTTAAAATGAATTTATGGGTTTTTATATTGGAGCTTCAGCAAGTCTAGTCATTAAAGGGCAGGCGCTCAACAACTATATAAACTGTAGGTCGGGTTTAGCCGGGTAAAAATACTCACTAGCGGAATTAGCTAATCAACCAAAGCGGACTCTCAACCATTTACTAGGCTACAATAACCGGACTCTATTCCATCACCCTGCCTTCATGTAAAAAACGCTGCATGTCCACAGCACTAAAACTAATATCCCACCATATATTTTTTAGTGTGCCCTTTTCCCCTGGATAGCCAACAAAAAGATAGAGTCCAGACTGCTGCTCCATCTTGGTATCTGTGACTGGCATATCAACAAGGCCGGTAATTACCGAACTTCTGCTTAATAAGACCATCAGCTTATCACTATGCTTTCGAAACCGATCTAAATCAGAGTTTGACACTACGCCTTCGTAATTACCCTCTCGATCAAAGATAACACCATAAATATCTTCTTTTTCTAATTTATTTCCGCTGGTATTCGCCGTAAATTCCAGTCCATCTACAACTATTGACCGATGTTTAAAGTCTACTGAAAAACCGTCCTTCAATGATAACTCCCGGCCCGTAAACACAGCCGATCGAGCTATCGCACGGGCATCGGATTCTGGCTGAAACCAGGCCCCCGTAGCGCCATGGCGCAAACTTACCCCGGCATTCAATACTGAATAACCTGGAATACCCAGATAATCCAATACCGTTGGGGCAACATCAAAGTGCGTCGCGGGCTGATTAAAAAACCTTGCTTGCTCCTGTGCCATTACAAAAAACGAGAGTTTTCTCTTCTTACTATTAGCCTGCAAAATATCCCACTGCGTATTTCGCATCGCTAAGTGATCCGAAAAAACGACAAGTACCGTGTCGTCTAATATTCCCCGCTGCTTTAAGTCGCTAACAAACTTATCGACTAGGTAGTCTGTACAGTGAATCGCATTGAGCATGGTATCTGACGAATGGCTATAGCGAGGACAGCTGGCGGATGCATGACCATCGGGGTGATGCGTGTCGAGCGTAACCAGAGAAAATGCAAAAGGAGTATTCTCACTCTGTAACCTTTCAATCTCAGCCAATGCCAGTTGAAATAAAGTATCATCGTAAATACCCCAACCGGTTGCCGCAACCTCTCCGAGATTTTCCTGCCAGTACTCCTTGCCTTTTGCATTGTCGAAGCCATGAGCCCTAAAAAAATTTCCCGCCCCAGAAAAAGACAACGAAGCCCCCTTATACATCACCCTATTGTAGCCATAAGCCTCAAGTATATCCCCAAGGCAGTTGTAATCCGGTAGCGGTTTCTTCATTGATGCAAGGGCCGTATTACTGGAACCCATACCGAGGTAACTATTTATAGGAACTGCGCATTGGCTAGCGACAATCCCCCCCATAGTAAAACCAGTACCTGCTACCTGACTCAGGTTGGTAAAAGAATGTGCCTGCTGACGAAGCTTGCTTAGGTTGGGAAGCAATCCAGGGTAGAGCTGTTGGTCAAAATAAAGTTGCTCTACCGATTCCAAATACAAAAAAATCAGGTTGCGAGGTTTATTATCCAACGACTGGACTACAATTTCTGGAGATTCAACCCGAACCATGACCGGCGCTAATGCCTGTGCGTTCTGATCTACTAGAAAAATAGCCATGGAATGCATCGGAGCAAAACCTAACACCAGAAGCAACCAGAACAAAGATAAACGATACCCGTTACGCAAACTAGATTGACCCATCCGGATGATCAATGGCATCAATATCGTCAGCAAGCTGATTAACAGCGCGCCATAATAAGGAGGCCCATACTGCTCACGGGCAACACGAAAAGTATTAACGTCCAAGTGAAAGAAAAATTGCTCGTTAAAACCCACCCCTTGCGTATAGAGCGAACTGGCTAAGGCCCAACTGGCGAGCACATAAATACCTGTACCACCAAGCAACAGAATACGCATCAACCAATGCCCACCACCCTTTGACGTAAAATGTAGGCAGACTTGATACCAGGCTAAAGCGCCTGCAATGCCATAGAGCCAGAAAGCGTCATACATTGAACCCAGCACAACTGGCAGCAAAAGTAAAAATAGAAACAGTAGATTCAAACTCAATCCCGAGTAATACCAGTAATTATTTTGAAGTATAATTATAAGAAACTGCAAACACAGACAAAAAAACCGATTAAAGTTGCTTTATTTTAGACAAATTACAAACCATCAATAATCGCTAGGGTAGAAACCGTTGTTGCATCCCATGAATACTGGCCAGCCTGTTTTCTCGCACTCTTTGTAAGATCACTATATAAATGTTGATCCAAAGTTATCAACAACAAGGCATTCGCTATTTCATCAACCGATAACGGGTCAACCAACAGCCCTCCCTTCCCCACTACTTCAGGCATTGATGAAACGTTGGAGCTAATGACTGGCACACCAAAGCCCATGGATTCTAATAGTGGCAAACCAAAACCTTCATACAATGACGGCATCAATAATGCGTAGGCCTGCTGGTAGAGTGCTTGTAACTGCTCATTATCAACACGGCCAAGTAATTCTATATTATTTTCAAGGCCATAATCGCGGGCCAAATCTTCTATATCAATACCACCCCAGCCATTGCCGCCGACAATTTTCAGTGTTGTTATAGATAGGTCTTCATTCAGGGCCTTGGCAAACGCTTGCAGTAAGCGCTGAAGGTTTTTTCTGGGTTCAAGGGTGCCAACAAATAAGAAATAATTTTCAGCAGCGCTCTCAGCCGGCTCGCTTATCTCACCGGTAAAGTGAGATGCCAAAGGGATAGTTTGCAACGAGTGATTATCCACTCCCAGTACTTCCATTAACGCTGCTGATGTTGCTTGAGAAACAGCAATCACTTTATCCGCTCGACGTACAGAAAGCGGCATTAATGCTTTCTCTAGGTAACGGCCCAAGGTACTCATGGTTTCAGGATAAAAATGCCAGACTAAATCATGGATGGTGACAAGGGTTTTTATAGGTGACGCTAACAATAGAGGTAAATGGTGACGAGGTGACCAAAAAATATCCACTTGATCTTGCTTGGCCCAGCGCGGGAAAAACCACTGGGCAAAAAGAGTGCTGGTTGCATTACGCTGACAATTTCCCGCCCTTATATGTACATTGGGTAGGTCGGGCAATGGATGGATGCTGGGGCGATCGAGATACAAAAACCATTCATGGGGAGAAGCAACCAGTAAACGCTGAAGCAGCTCAAAGGTATAACGCGTGATCCCGACCATAGGCAAGGCCAATGGTCGGGCATCAACCGCAATCCTTAAGGGCATCCAGAAACCTTGCTGGTGAAAGGGGCCACAGCCTCCGCGACTACTTTTTTATATAACTGCACATACTGCTCACCAATGATATCGCCAGTAAAATAGTCGGTATAACGCTTTCGAGCATTCGCACCCATCGTCTCTGCATCCCGAGGGTGGTAATACAGGTAGTCCATCGCCTCACGCAATTCCTTGACTGAACCGGGGGAAACTACCAAGCCGGTTTCTTTATCAATATTCACATGGCTGGTACCAGTGCCCACCTCAGCAGAGATCAGTGGCTTGCCCATCATAGCGCCTTCAACCAACGTCATGCCAAAAGCTTCTGAACGAAAGTAAGACGGAAAAACCACTCCTCGGCAGAGCTGCAACAATGCGACTTTTTGCTGGTCGCTAATAAAACCCGGAAAAACCACATTATCCAACTGTAACTTTGCCGCCTGCTCTTTAAGTTCTTTCTCTACCGGCCCAGAGCCCGCAATAACAACCTTATAATTGGCACCCTTTATGGCATCCAAAAGAATATGTAAGCCCTTATAATATCGGAAAACACCCACAAAAAGGAAAAAGTTCTCGCCGTATTGCTGACGCATGGCTGCAACCGTTTCCGTATCGTTATGAGGATAAGACTCCTCATTGATACCCAGCGGAATGACTTCAACCTTCGATGAATAATCACACAACACCTGACTGGAAACAAAATAGTTTTGAGATGTGGCTACAATACGACTCGCCCTACCAAGAAATCGTTTCATCAGGGGTTGATAGAGTTTCCCCAATACTTTTTGCCGAACAATATCTGAGTGATACGTGATAATGTAGGGTTTATTACCGCCAGCAATCAATTCCAACATATCTGCAAACGGCCATGGGAAGTGGTAATGCACTACATCACACCAACCTAACAACTCTTTATAGAGGGGTAATATTTTAAACCCCATATCACAGGAGGTAATACTTAAATGGAGGGGAGAACGATATACTGTGGCCTCGGGACGCTCAACTGTCGACTCACCAGGCTTTCTCTGCAACGTCAGAACACGGTTCTCTACACTTAAAGAGTCGGTACTGAGGCATATCTGGCGAATAGCCTCTTCCAGGCCGCCTTGAGTGTCCGGATAGTAGGTGCGGTAAAAATGCAGCACTCTCATAAATACAAAATCTCAGGTAAACGTGATACCAATAGTATGACCTAAAAATTAACCTCTCAATTCTACACCAAGACAGCAACAAACCGCAGAAAAATCATAGTTCTCAAAATACTGGCTACCG
>JBNMPW010000010.1:0-35593 GCA_051277205.1 Oceanicoccus sp.
GATGATAATTCAAACGCCGAATCATGTAAGGGCCAAACATTAAGCTGATCAGCAATGCGGTGAGAACTCCGAGAATACCTCGTATAGTCAGGTAATTAAAAACCTGAAAAGCGCCGATATACTGGGATAAAAAATCCGCAAGTATTAACAGCATGGTTACGCTCCCTCTTTATTAGAAAGCAAAGCCATAACAACTCGCTCCATTTGGGCACTGCGTGAGCCTTTAACCAACACCACTGCAGCACTCTTTAATAAACCGACCGCCGCTAGTAACTCAGCCATATCAGTAAAACCTTTTCCGTCGCCAGCAAACTCCGCTAGCTGTAATGGCGCGAAGTCTCCTACCGCCAATAGTTGTTCGATGCCTTGTTGACGCGCATAGGCCGCCACTTCGCGATGACCCTGTTCTGCCATTTCACCAAGCTCACTCATGGCACCCAACACCAAGCAGCGGTGGCCGCTAAAACCTGCCAACACATCAATAGCCGCTTTAACCGACCCTGGACTGGCGTTGTAACTGTCATCAATAATTAGTTGCTGCTGATGACTGACCGCCTTCAACCGACCGTTAACAGCGGCCACCTTTCCTAAACCCATTTTAACTTGTGACAGCGACGCACCCGCGGCCATCGCCGCAGCACTAGCCGCCACTGCGTTAGCAATATTGTGTTGACCCAGCAACGCCAACTTAATATCACAGTGCTGGCCATGGGCATGTAAACGAAAGCGGGTACTGCCATCACTGTTGATAGCAATCGCCGAGGCATAAAAATCCGCGGCGGCATCCTGCTTACTAAAGCTGACAATATTTGCCGCACCAGCCTGCGCCAACCACTGTTGATAAAATACATCATCGCGATTAATCACTGCGAAACCATCGGTCGGCAGGTTCTGAAAAATTTCACCTTTGGTTTTAGCGATGATTTCTAGACTACCAAAACTTTCGATATGTGCTGGCATAGCATTGGTCAGTATTGCTACGGTTGGCTCGGCAAACTGAGTGAGATACGCAATGTCGCCGGCCTTACTAGCGCCCATCTCGATGACCGCGAATTTATGTTGAGGAGAAATTTTCAATAGCGTTAGAGGCACGCCGATTTCATTATTTAAATTACCGACGGTGGCTAATACCTCACCCACCTCGGATAGAATACTAGCAACCATTTCTTTGCAGGTGGTTTTGCCGGCACTGCCGGTTAAGGCAACTACTGGCGCTTTAAATTGCCGGCGATTCTGTCGCGCAATAAGACCCAAGACGAAACGACAGTCCTTTACCTTTAGTGTAGGAATAGTGAGCGCAACATCTTCATTGACTACCGCGCCGATAGCGCCTGCGCTAGCAGCCTGCAATGCAAATTGATTGCCATTAAAATTGTCACCACTGAGAGCAACAAATAAATCGCCGCTGTTTATCTGCCGACTGTCAGTCGATACGTTTTCAAAGCACGCATCACCTGACAAATCACCATCGGTTGCAACTGCAATATCCGCTAAAGAAAGTGCCCTCATCATTGGCCACCTACCTGTAAGCGTTTAGCTAACGCTAACCGCGCTTGATTGATATCGCTGAACGGTAAGCGCTGACCGCCAACTTCTTGATAATCTTCGTGTCCCTTACCGGCAATTAATATCACATCACCAGTAGCAGCATTCGCAATCGCAAAGCCGATCGCTTTCGCGCGGTCCGACTCCACCAAGCTCGGGCGGTCAACGCCGACCAGTATTTGATTAATAATATCGTCAGCCTCTTCACTGCGCGGGTTATCACTTGTTACCACAACATGATCGGCAAAGCGTTGTGCTATAGCACCCATTAACGGCCGCTTACCTTGATCGCGGTCGCCACCACAACCAAACACACACCAAAGTTTGGCTTGTGTATGCTGACCCATGGCCGACAACGCCTTCTCTAACGCATCCGGGGTGTGGGCGTAATCAATCACCACATTAATGTCTGCTATTGAATCTACGCGCTGCATACGACCATCAATTGGGTGAATGGTCGCACAGGAAGCTAACAATTTTGATATCGGATAACCAAGTGCTGCAAGACAACTAATAACCGCAAGCAGGTTGCTGAGGTTAAATGCGCCCAATAAAGGACTGGCTAATTCAAATTCACCCCAGGGACTATGCAAGTCAGCACTCACACCTTTGCCGTGATAAGAAACATTATCCAGCCACACATCTGCCGCTGACGAATCTGCTGATGGTACTTCGATGCTATAACGAATGATGTTTACGTCCGATGCAATATTACTTGCCAGCGTGTCACTGAAACTATCATCGGCATTCAATACTGCCGTTTGTAAACCGGGCTGTAAAAACAACAGCGCTTTGGCTTGCGCATAAGCCTGCATAGAACCATGATAATCTAGGTGGTCGCGGCTAAGGTTGGTAAACAATGCCAACTCAAATTGCACCGCTGCTACCCGACCCTGCTGTAATCCATGGGATGACACTTCCATAGCCGCAATATCTGCAGCTTGCTGTTGCCACTGGGCTAAGTGCTGCTGAATGGTAATCGCATCAGGTGTGGTATTGACCACTGCAGAAAACTCACCATCCAAACCATTACCAAGAGTACCCATCACACCGCAAGATTTATCCAGGGCATTAACTAACTGCATTAACAGCTGGGTGCAACTGGTTTTACCGTTAGTACCCGTCACCCCCACCACTGGTAACTGCTGTGATGGGTGGCTATAAAAACTAGCAGCAATAGCGCTGCAGTGAGCCGCGAGGTTGGCGTATTCAATAATGGGAATCGATAGCTCAGTCAAGACTGCAACATCACTCGTAAGTGGTTCAATTAATACCGCCACCGCACCGGCAGCCGCTGCCTGTACGATGTAATCACGACCATCACTTAGTGCGCCAGGGTAGGCTAAAAATAAATCACCGGATTTCACTTTGCGGCTATCCAGCTGCACACCGCTAATCGTTATAGCCGCTAATTGCGGATCATCGATTACGATTAAATCTCCCAGGCTTTTAGCTGAAGTGTGATTAATGGCTGTCATCATTAAACCGACTTGCGCCTCCCTGTAACAACTGCATCGCTTGCATCTTTTGCCAGCGCGCCTTTAGACACCGCACTCTTATCGCCATTAACAAGCCGCTTAAGCGGCAATACTTTATCGGGTTTAATATCGAGTATACGTAAAGCATCAGACATCACTTTAGCGAATACCGGAGCGGCGGACTCTCCACCGTGATAATCGTCAAGGTCTGGCTCATCAATCATTACCACAGTAACAATGCGCGGATCCGATGCCGGTGCGAAACCGGCAAAAACTGCCATATAGCGGTCATCGGCATAACCGTGCTCACCCACTTTATGCACGGTACCGGTTTTACCTGCTACCGAATAAGAAGCCACTTGGGCGCGAGTCGCGGTACCACCTTTCTGGGTTACCGTCTCCATCATCGCCACTAATTGATCGGCGACTTTAGGGCTGATCACACGCTCACCCGCTACTACTTCTGTTTGCCGCAATAGGGTTGCCGGCCGTAACACACCGCCACTGGCGAATACTGAATAAGCTTGCGCCAGCTGCAAGGGCGTTACCGCCAAACCATAACCAAAGGCAAAGTTGACCCGCTCAATAGGACGCCAATTTGGACGGCCGGGCAATGAACCTGCACTTTCACCAGGAAAGCCACTGCCGGTACTGACCCCTAAACCAAAGCGACTGAACACTTCCCACACAGATTGTTCATCAAGATCTAGCGCCAATTTGCTGGTGCCAACTTGGCTCGACTTGGTCAGTAGACCGGTAATATCGATAACGCCATAGTTGACCGGATCCATCAGCGTTTTTCTGCCTACACGTATATAACCGGGACTGGTATTAATTTTTGTTTTCGGGTGATAGCGGCCAGTTTCTAACGCTGCCACCACGGTTAATGGCTTCACTGTTGAACCTGGCTCAAACACATCAATCATCGCGCGATTACGCATATGAGCAGGTTTTAATTGCCGTCGATTATTAGGATTAAAAGCAGGCTGATTAACCATCGCCAACACTTCACCAGTGGCGCTATCGATCATAACTACCGAACCGGCTTTGGCTTTTACCCGTGACATGGCAGCCTTTAATTCGCGATACGCTAGATACTGCAGCCGCAGATCAATGCTCAGCATTAAATCTTTACCGGGGTGCCGCGCCTCACCTTGATCAATATCGCGAAACACATTGCCGTGCAGGTCTTTCAATACCCGCTTGCTGCCAGCGCGACCCTGTAGCCACTCTTCATAGGCTAACTCCAAGCCCTCTTGGCCCTGATCATCAATATTAGTAAAACCAACAATATGCGCCGCTACTTCACCCGCAGGATAAAAGCGCTTGTATTCTCGCTGCACATTGACGCCAGCTATACCTAAGGCCAACACTTTGTCCGCCACATCCGGTGACAAATGCCTACGTAAATACACAAACTGGCGACGGCTATTTTTGGTTACTTTATTTTTTAATTGCTGCAGACTGATACCAACGGCATCGGCCAACTCAGACCAACGCGGAGATTCTGCTTTAAGGTATTTTGGATTTACCCAAATAGAAGCAACCGGCGTGCTGATCGCCAGTGGCTCGCCATTACGATCTGAAATCACGCCACGATAAGCGGGAATATGCTCGGTGCGAACAGTACGGTTATCACCCTGCAGCTTGAGAAAATCACGACCATGCTCAGCGTTTAATACCTGCAATGACAAAACACGCCAGATCAACAGCGACAGCAACGCCACCAGTAATAAAATCACTAATGAAAAACGCCATGCAGGAACTGCTTTGCGTGCCACTTTGCTCATTGCTCTACCATTATTATTGCTTCCGGATCAGGCACTACCATATTTAATTCTGACTTCGCTAAGCGCTCGATACGCGCATGCGAAGCCCAAGTGCTTTGCTCCAACAACAGCCGACCCCAATCTTCTTCTAACCGCATTGCTTGCCGGCTTTGTTGCTGCAAATAACTAAATAGCTGACGACTTTTATAGGAGCTGTAAACCACTCCGATAGAAGACGTCACTAGCAACGCTAAAACCGACACCACCAATATCAACAACTTAGTCTGTCCGGTATACAAATGGTCGACCACAGGCAGACCATTATTATTTTGCTCACTCATCTCGGCTTATCATTTTTATTGTCAGCCCCATGAACCTGTAAATTCGTAACGGCATCTGTATTTTTAACCCAAGCGATACTTAAGCTATTTTTTCCGCCACTCGCATAATCGCACTGCGCGAACGAACATTGGCAGCAACCTCAGCGTCACTTGCTTTCACAGTTTTACCTATCTGCTTTAGACGTTTATTTAACTGATCATCTCTAACCGGCACATTCGCGGGTAAATGATCGCCACGCACATGCTTTTTAATAAAACGCTTTACCATTCGATCTTCCAATGAATGAAAGCTGATCACTACCAACCTGCCACCTATCGCCAACACATCTAAGGCCTGATCCAATAACTGCTCTAAATCGCCCAGCTCGTTATTGATAAAAATCCGTATCGCCTGAAACGATTTTGTCGCCGGATGCTTGCCGCGCTCCCAAGCTGGGTGCGCCTCTTTTAATAACTCTGCCAGCTGCACCGTGGTTTCAATTGGTTTTTGACTGCGCGCCTCGACCACCGCTCTAGCTAACCGCTTGGCATATCGCTCTTCACCAAACTCTTTTAATACTTTTGCAATCTCTGTATCTTTTGCACTCGCCAGCCACTGCCCTGCACTTTGCCCCTGCTGCGGATTCATCCGCATATCCAACGGCCCTTCACGCATAAAACTAAAGCCGCGCTCCGCTTGGTCTAACTGCGGCGATGAAACACCTAAATCCAGTAACAAGCCGTTGATCGATTTACGGCCCTGCTGTTCAAAAAAGGTCTGCGCTTGGGCAAACGATCCCTGCACAATTGAAAACCTTGGGTCTTGTTTCTGCAACTCCAAGCCAGTGATAATGGCCTGCGGGTCTTTATCTACTCCCAGCAAATAACCATCATTAGCCAGTCCGTTTAGTATTTCTCGGCTGTGCCCACCGCGACCAAAAGTACCGTCCAAATAAACACCGGACTTGTCGGTGATCAGCGCATCAACGGCCTCATGCAATAAAACGGTCTCATGCGCCATCAGCCGTTACAGCGACAGTGCTAACACTTCAGGAGGCAGATCATCATCACCTCCATCAGCATCAATATAGTTAAACCAGTTCTGCTCACTCCACAGTTCCAGCTTTTTGCCCTGCCCTACCAACATCAGTTTTTTCTCTAAGCTGGCATATTCGCGCAGGGTTGGCGGTAACAAAACACGCCCACTGGCCCCGTCAATCTCTAATGTAGAGGCATATCCCAACAACAAACGTTGCATTTTGGCGGCCTTAGCGTGAATATTAGGGAGGGCCTCAATCTTGGGCAATAACGTCTGCCATTGCGGCTCTGGATAGACCAGCAAACAACGCTCTTCAGTATGAGCGGTAACCACGATGCGGCCCTGACATTCAGTCAATAGCGTATCCCGGACTTTTGCCGGAATAGCCAGACGCCCTTTAGCGTCCATATTGATTGCATGACTGCCGTGATACATAGTTTTGGGTCAACTTCCCATTGAGATTGCTTTAAAACATCAAAAAAGCACAAAAAAGCACTTTTCACCACTATTTGACACTTTTGTAACTATAGAGATTAGCCCCCTATAGATCAAGACATATGGTGGGAAAAAGCAGCGATTGTCGGCAATAAAATGACTAACTTGCCGGTATCTACCGCGAAGTTGCAAGGAGTAATAACACTAAGGACTGCAAAAACAAGACAATAGAATGCAAACTTAAAGTGCTACTTTAAGTTAAAGGCTTTTTACTTATATGAAATGTTTAAAAACCCGCCAAAAAGGTTATATTCGGAGCAAATCGATCAAAAAATAGACAGATATATTATTATTCAACGCTGCATAAACCAAAACCTGATGCACTCAAGCAGTCATCCTCGATATTGTTACGCAATTTACCTCCCCTATGCACTATCTCCGTTCGCACGTGACTGCGGCGGGGTATGCTCACTCCGTGTATTTACTATCAACAATCAATGTGGATAGCATGTAGCGTTGATGCGGGGCCGTCATTCAACCCGCTCGCCAGCAAACAGGGTTCGAAGATCTTTCTTACTGACTTTGCCTGTTGCCGTGTGTGGAATATCCTCAACAAAAACACACTTCTCCGGTATCCACCACTTGGCTATTTTGCCACTCAATGACGAAAGAATTTCTTTCGCATCAGGACTTACTCCTTTAACAGGTACCACAATCAACAACGGTCTTTCAGTCCATTTTTCACTTGGCACACCAATTACTGCCGCTTCAAAAACCTGTTCGTGATCCATAGCCGCATTCTCAACTTCTATCGAGCTGATCCATTCACCGCCTGATTTGATCACATCTTTAATCCGATCCGTAATGCTCACATAGCCATACTCATCAATAACGGCAACGTCACCCGTATCTAGCCAGCCATCTTCATCCAAAGCAGAATGGCCTTCCGCTCGATAGTAATCGCTTATCACCCAGGGTCCACGGACTTTGAGGGTGCCCGCCTGCATCTCATCCCAAGGTAGTTCGACGCCTTGTTCGTCGACGATTTTCATGTCAACACCGTATGCTTTTCTGCCGGCCCGAACCCGCTGGGAATTAATATTTTTTTGTGACGACTCTTTCATTAATTGCGTCTGGAAATTGTACGTTCCAAGCGGGCTCATTTCTGTCATACCCCAAGCGGAATTCATCCACACGCCATAATTTTCCATCCGCTGCATAATTGACAAAGAACAAGCCGCACCACCAACGACAACATGCTTTAGTGATTCAATAGTTTCACTGGACTCATCAAGATAATTAAGCAGCGCCAGCCAAATCGTCGGTACACCTAGCGAGTAGTTCACCTTCTCATCGTTTATCAAGTTTGCGAGGGTTGCACCATCGGCCATCTTCGGCCCTGGAAAAACAAGCTTTGCGCCCATCATTGGACAACTGTAAGCAGTGCCCCAAGCATTAACGTGAAACATCGGAACGATTGGCATCACTACGTCATCACTACTCAATTTGAAAATATCGACGCTGGCACCAACAATTGAGTGCAATACAGTGCTGCGATGACTGTACAACACGCCTTTAGGGTTCCCCGTAGTTCCAGAGGTATAGCAAAGCGAGCTGGCCGTTTTCTCATCGAGATCAGGCCAGGAAAAAGTATCAGGCTGGCCTGCTATCAAACGTTCGTAGCACTGGGCATTGAGCAGTGATGTGGACGGCATGTTTTCTTCATCTGTTAGAATCACAAAACCTCGAACCGTCTTCAGTTTGTCCTGCAAACCCTCCAATAGAGGCACAAAAGCTACATCGACAAACACCCATTGGTCTTCCGCGTGATTGGCAATATACTCAATTTGCTCTGCGAACAATCGTGGGTTGATGGTATGGCAAACCAAACCCGAGCAAGAAATAGCATAGTAAAGCTCAAAATGTCGATAGTCGTTCCAAGCCAAAGTTGCAATGCGATCACCTTGTTCAAAGCCAATTTCTGCTAATGCGTTCGCAAGCTGAGCTGAGCGACGAAACGCATCCCGATAGGTATATCTATGGCACGGATTATCTGCAGTTACTGATACTATTTCGGTGTTGGGAAATACTAGCTCGGCATGCTGCATTATCGATGTAATAGTCAACTGGGTGTCCATCATCAAACCATTCATATCTCTCTTCCTACCCTTTCTGGGTTTTATATAATCGCCAAATCCAACACACTGATCTCTGCGGCATCCAGCGTCAACTGCTAAACACTCCTTTTTTATTATAGCTCCATGTGGCTCTTAAACCTCAAGGTCGACCGAATATCTTCCGTGCTATCAACAGCTTTTGGATTTCATTGGCACCTTCATAAATCTCGCCAATTTTACTGTCCCGGTAAATCGCTTCCAATGGAAACTGACGGCCGTCATTAGCAAGCTCTTTAACAAAACCATAGCCACCGCAAACCTGAATAGCATCACGAGCTAAATCCCCAGCTAACTTAGTACCCGCCAGCTTTGCCATAGCACACAAGTGTTGCACCCCATCGCGTTTTTCGTCGCTGCCCAACGCAGCTTTGACGTACAGGTTGCGAGCACTTTCTAATTGCATAGCGTAGTCGGCATAGGTAAATTGCCAGTGCTGAAATTTCGATAGCGCCTGACCGAAGACTTCACGTTGTTTCATATAGTCAGCAGAAAAATCAAAAGCGGCCTGCGCCATACCCACACCGCAAGCGCCAATGCCCACCCGACCCAATGTGAGAGAAGTCAGTGCCGATTTTAGGCCTTGGCCTTCTTCACCAACCCGGAAGGCTGAAGAGACAAAAACATCATCGAAAATAATGTCTGCCGTCAACTGACAGTAGTTGCCCATTTTTTTATCAGGGGCGCCAACGTTAATACCACTCGCGGTCATGTCCACCAGCAACATTGTTAGGCCTTGCTCAAGCTTGGCGAGCACAAACATATAATCGGCTACTGGACTGTTAGTGATCCAGCGTTTTTGGCCGTTGATCCGGTAGCCACCTGCCACCCGAGTCGCTTCGGTTTGCAGCGCGTTAATGCTGAGGTCGGTACTGGCTGCTGGCTCACTGGTGGCAAAAGCGCCTACAATTTCGCCCCTGATTAACTTGGGAAATAGTTCGCTTTTGACTTCTGAGGATGCGTTGGTGAGTGTTTGACCGAACAGTATCAATTGTACGTCGATCACGGCGGCAGCAAGACCTGAAGAGAGGTAAGCAATTTCTTCCAGCATCACCATAGTAGCCAGTGTCGGATATTTTAGGCCAGCACCACCGTATTCGGCACTGTATGGGATGGCGAACAAACCAGCCTTAGCCATTTTTGCCACCAGCTGTCGCGGAAAGGCTTCGATGGACTCCGGTGTGTTGTTTAGCTCGTGGGCTACTGGGCGAATATGATCTTCGGCAAAAGCCCGCACCTGATTACGGATATCTACAGCTTCCCTTGGTAACCAGGTATCACTGTAAAGGGTATTGGCGTAACGGTTAGGTACATTGCTCATGATTGGCTTCCGTGGTACCTGGGATGATAAAAATAATAGACTTGGTCTATAGAACCGTTTTGAAGCCGCTCTAATAAACGAGCTCACTATAAACATGGCTGCCATTTTTTCCCGGCTTTGCTGAGGGTCAACTCCCGGTTTTAGGCTCAAACAAACGCTCGGACAACAACATTAGGTTGCTGCAACCCGAGCGAACAGCTGTGGCAGACTCTGGTTGCGCAGCAAGATTCGCCTGACGACTGGCACCATTACCCTCCTTAACTGGGTCGAACCTTACGATCCAGAGAACCATATGTCATGAAGCGGTACTCTATATTCTGACATAATCATCACTCCCAAAAGATCGCTTCGTACTATTTAGTCTCTTTCGCCTTTCTAGAACTGGTATTCCGCTTCCAAACCATACAGTCGGCCTTTTTGCATCGGCCCGATAGTCCCAAAGCTGACCTTGGTCAAGTTACCCCAGCGCGCCTCATCGTTGAGGTTTTTTCCGAACAGGGAAATTCTCAGGTTCTGGTTTGACGCCAGGTAATCAATGCTGGCGGAGACTTCATGCTGCGCATCGAAATACTCCTGGTTATTGTCCAGATAAGCCGCCCCATCACGATAGGCATAGTTCGCACGGAAGGTCAGCATACCCACATCACCCATATCCCAACCGTAGGTCGCGCCGAGAGAAGCTGTCCAAGGCGATAAACGGGGGAGGTCATCACCCACATAGGCACCACTGGCGAGTAAAGAGGGATTAACTTCGGCATCATATATTGGCCTGATCTTGTCCCACTCTCCATCGAGATAACCCAAGGAGCCATCAATGGCAAAGTCATCGGTAAACAGCGCGACAAAATCGATTTCTACACCTTGGATAATCGCATCGCCTGCATTGACCGTGCCTTGCAACACCACCACATCAGCGTCACCGATATTCAACTCGCGCTGCATGTCATCGATGGTATTGTAGAAAGCCGCTGCATTCAGTCGCAGTCGGCCATCAACCAGATCAGATTTCATTCCGATCTCGTAACTGTTCTGCTCCTCTTCGCTAGTGGGCCCAGGAGCAATAACATCTGGCTTTGCGTTACGGAAGTTAACGCCGCCGCTACGGAAACCCTTGGTCCAGAAAGCGTAAAGCATGGTGTCATCATTTAGCTGATAGTTGACACCCAATTTGGGGGTGACGTTTGCCCAGTCGTCATTTAGTTCGGTGAAGTTGCACTGAAAAGTTATCAGGTCATTACAGCGGCCAAAGCTGCTGTCAATCACCCGCGAATCTTTCTTCTCCTCGGTGTAGCGTATGCCGGCGGTCAGGGTCAAGTCAGAAGTGAGATAGTAGTCGCCATTTAAAAAAATCCCCCAGGTACTGTGGTCCATATCGCCACCGAGGGCTATCCTCAGCGCATCACCAGAAATATGGCGGCCTTCACGATAGGTGATATCCTGCTGAAAATAAAACAAACCCGTGGTCAGGTTCAGCGTGTCATCGGCAAATGTACCGTTGTAACGCAGCTCATTGCTTATCTGGTCTTGCTGGGTATTGCCAGGTAATGCAAAGATAGAGGCATTAAAACCGTCGAGATCGGCCACAGACTCAGCATCCAAGTCACGCCAGCCCAATATGTTAGTGATGGTGCCATCACCGAAATCCACGTCAATATTGGCCTCAAGAATCGCCTGATTCCATTTCATTTCAGTAAAGCCTTGCTCATCCATAGTAGTCGTAAATTCATCCAGGGTTTTACTGTCACGCTGCAGGTCAACCCGGGTCCATGCTGCACCCTGGCCTTCAGTTTTTCCCGTTTCTAGGCGGGCGATGAGCTCAACAGTATCGCTTGGACGCCATACCCAGGCAGTACGGAAGAAAGTGGTTTCCATTTCACCCGCTTTGCTGTTGGCTTTAGCCGGTTCATAATAGAACGCGCCGGGTGTTAGGTTACCGTCAAAATCATTGTCGAAATAACCCTGATCATCGTCGAAGTAAGCCACAACTTTAGCGGACAGATTATCGGTTATGGGGAACGAGACAGAACCTGCAACGGTAACCTGTTCATGATCGGTAGCGGTCACTTTTACCTTCGCCTCGAACTCCTCACCAGGCAGCGATGTACGTACGTTTACCGCACCGCCGGTGACGTTGCGACCAAACAGAACACCCTGTGGACCGCGCAATATCTCTACCGACTCTAGGTCAAACATATCCATTACTACGCCCCAAGTAACACCGAGGTAGACACCATCGACAAAGGTACCTACGGTAGGGTCAACCGAGGGAATTGACGAGTTAATGCCCTGCCCGCGAATGGAAAAGTTTTGTACTCCGGGGAATGTGCCTACGTCTTCGAGCTGTACATTCGGCGAGCGATAACTTAAATCCCCCAACGTCTTAACAAACATGGCATCAAGTTGCGGAGCGCCATAGGCCGATATAGCCAGCGGCACATCTTGTGCTGATTCCGCTGCGTTTTTTTTGCGCGACATCACCATCACTTCTTCCAGCAAGTTTGCCGCTGCTCCGCGGCGGGCGCTAGTATCCTGGGCAGTGGCAGTGGCAGCGACTATCGCTGCTAGATAAAAAACCAGTGGTTGAACTGTAAAATTAAACTTATTCATAATTGACCCCGATCATTATAATTTTAGAAAGCTCTATGGCTATAAATTTAAAAATGAAATCTTGTGATTAGCCGGACATTAACTGACTTAAAATGCCAACAGAAAACACCCGTAGCTGAACTGTAAAATTGAACCTATTCTTAATTGACCCCCGGTCATTATAATTTTGGAAAGCTCTATATCTATACAATTTAAAAGTGAGACTTTGTGATTAACCGGACATTAACTGACTCAAACCGCCAAGTGACCAGCCACCATCCACCGGGATTATTGCGCCACTAATGTAGTCCGCCAGCGGCGACGCCAGAAAGATTGCACAGTTACCAATATCTCGAGTAGTACCGTATCGCTGGAGCGGCACTGATTTGCGAGTATTTTCTTTAGCCTCTTCGGTAGGTGCTAAGCGTGCCATCCCTTCAGTGCCGGTAATCGGCCCAGGGACAATTGCATTAACTCTTATATTCTTACTGCCAAGTTCCATTGCCAGCACCTTGGTCAGCATTTCAACACCGGCTTTGGCAGCACAAACATGGGCTTGTTGCACCAACGGAATATAGGCTTGCGGAGCAGAAATGTTGATAACACTTGCCCCCTTCTTATTGAGATATTGATTGGCCACTCGCATAACATTGAAGGTGCCCAAAAGGTCAATATCCACTACGGATTTGAATGCATTGGGAGACATTTCCATGGCCTCTGCTTTAAAATTACCGGCCTGCCCTACAATCATTATATCGATGGCCCCGAGCTCTTTAACCAGTGGGGCCAAGCCTGCTTCCACCGCCGCTGAATCCCTGGCATCAGCGGCAAAGCCGAAAGCCCGCGGAGCGATTCTTTCAAGCTGCGCTACCGCTGCAGCCACTTTATCCTCTGAACGACTGGCCACGATCATCGTCGCCCCCCTCTCAGAGAAGCATTCTGCGATACCCAAGTTAATACCGCTGGTACCGCCCATAATAAAAACGTTTTTACCTTCAAAGTTAAATAGGTCTTGCATATCACTCACCTCTTTTCACTGCAATCTTAACACTGTTAGGATTGACAATAATACACAATCTTAACGGTGTAAAGATAAAAGTGTGCGCTTAGGTAGATTTTTGAAATCTCAGTGTCTAGAATGCGCGAATGGAAAAACACGAACTGACCTATCATCATGGCGACCTAAAAAATGCACTCATTGTAAAGGCGACCGAAATCATCGAGCAGCAAGGCCTGGATGGGGTCAGTCTGCGTAAGGTTGGAGCTGCATTAGGGGTATCTCAGGCCGCCCTATACAGCCACTTTAAGAACAAAAACTCCTTACTAGAGGCGGTCGCTACTGCTGCTTATCAACGGTTAATTGATCGGCAAACCGAAGCGGACCAACAAAGTGAGGGACATATGGAGAGAGTGAAATCCCAGGGCGGAGCCTATGTCCTCTTTGCCAGGCAACACCCTCACCTTTACCGTCTCATGTTCGGCGAGATGTTTGCTGAGGGGTCTAACTATCCGAATTTACAGTCAAGCCGAAAGCGCTCCTTTGCCCTGCTGCAAGATGTGCTTATAGAGGCTTTCAACACCCGGGATGGGGAGTTGGACCCTCACGTTGCTGCTGTAGGAGCACATGTCTTGGTACATGGCCTGGCGACCCTGATTATTGATGGCACACTGAGTCCCGGGAAAAAAACGGAGCAGAAACAACAGGATGCTTTGGTCAATCAGTTACTTACGTTCTACTGTAACTCACTCTAAAGCAGGCAAAAACCGGAATAAAAGCACGGCGATAAAACCATTGACACGCTAGCAACTTAGCGCCTTACATAGACCATTGACGCCTAAGACAACCCAGCAGCCTTTTCCGAAGAGTTTCATTCCATTCCTTCATTGCTGAAGAGCGATGAAGCACCCGCTTGAATAGAGTAAAAATTACCTCAAACCCAACCAATAACGAAATTTCAACTACAAGCGGGTGATTAAGCCAGTCACCGCTGGTAAACTGCGCCACCTAACGAGGACTCAATAACATGTTGATTGACCAGTACTACCAGCAAAAAAATGGCACGGTGTCATTTAGTCGCCAACAAGGCAGTGACTTTGCAAAGCAAATTTCCGACGACTTTAACCCACTGCATGATGTCGATGCCAGACGCTTCTGTGTGCCCGGCGATTTATTGTTTTCTCTGGTACTTGCCAAGTACGGCATCAGTAAACATATGAGTTTTACTTTTTTGGACATGGTTACAGAAGGCGTTCACTTGTTATTGCCAGCGCCCTCTTCAGAGCTACACATTAAAGGTGATAACGATAAAGATTATTTATCGATCGAGCGCAGCGACGACATCGCCACCGATAGTGACTTGATCGACAACCTGACACAAAGCTATGTTACTTTCTCGGGCCAAACCTTTCCGCACATTTTGATTCCACTCATGCAACAACATAACGTAATGATCAACCCCAACCGTCCGATGGTAATGTACCAGAGCATGTTAATAGATCTCGACCGCACTGACTTAAGTAATATCTCACTGGAATTAGACCAGCAGAAAACCGCCATGGAAGTGATTGGCAAAAGAGGCAATGCTTGCTTAGCCTTTAACTTACTAGCGCACGGAGAGATTATCGGACGAGGTGAAAAGCATATGATATTGAGCGGCCTGCGGCCCTATGAACAAAGCGTTATCGACACAATTATCGCCGACCACGCTGGACGGAAGCACAACTACCCGCGTTAAAACCAAACAATGACTCTTAAAGAACAAACGATGAATGAACTTCAGCAACTCGGCATAGAAATCATTCTTGCCCTACAAAGCTATCAATCACCACTGATTGATAGCTTTTTTAATTTGGCCAGTCAACTGGGCGCCTTTGGATATTTATTCGTGGTGCCCTTGGTGGTGTGGTGTATCGAACCACGAGTGGGTGTCCGCGCTCTGCTGGCGATGCTCATCTCGCAATATATCGTCTTTTTAATCAAGGACATTGTGCAAGAACCAAGACCCTTTCAAGTTGATACGCGTATTATTTCCAATGGCGAACAGGGCTATAGTTTTCCTAGCAGCCACGCGATGGGGGCGATGGTATTTTACGGATTAATGGCCCTTGCGAGCCAGCAACGATGGCTGTGGTGGCTACTGGCAGCTATTATTTTCTTTATTGGCCTCTCGCGTAACTACTTTGGGGTGAATTTTCCTCATGATGTTATTGTGGGCTGGCTGCTCGGCATGGCCTTTATCGCTGGCTGGATAAAGCTAGAGCATTACGCCGATAAAAATTTACGCTATATGCAATTAAACCGACAAATTATATGGTCATTTATTTTTCCATTAATGATTGGTTTGCTACATTACTTTTATTTCGGCACCGTTAGCGGTATCGTCGTCGCCGGTACCGTTACCGCCTGCTTAATCAGTTTGGCGATAGACAGAAAAAACAAAGTCTATAGTAGTGACGTCAGTCTGCCGCAAAAGGTCGGCCGCTATGCTGTTGGTGCGCTATTGATAATGATCGTCATGATACTGTTCAGAAAATTTTCTCCCGACCCAGAACAGGGGCTGTATAACACAGTGGTGTGGTTGAACGGTTTTATTTTGGTTTTCACGATCTCTTTTATCGCACCGAAACTATTCTATAAACTGCGGCTTGTCTGAGTGAGGGCAGCCTATGGAAAATGAGAATAGCCCCTGACTATCGAGCACATCAGAATATTCATAGCGACTTTGTTGTGTTTTTCTTTAAGCAGCCATATGAACAAAGGGCGAAAGAGAAATAAAGGTAATCGCCAGTAGTAATATAGCGGTTAACACAAAGGGAATCGGGCGAGCTAAAAAGCTATGCCAAAGGCTCACTAAAAAACCAGGCTGCTCAGCCCACCAACACTCAAAACGCTGCTGGCGTTCGGATTGATACTGTTCGATCAACTCTCTGGCACGATGCTTTTGGCCCTCATCTTCTAGCCAAAGACCCGCTAGCGAAATACCCCAGCGACCAGCAGAGGTCTCATAGAACGGCAAATCATACTGTTCCAATAGCTCACGCATCTCAGCGGCTTCCTCTTCCGAGGCGCCATTAAGACGAAAAATTAGTACCGACATTATTGATAACCTGCTAATTGAGAATTTGCGCCCGTCTCCAGCCACAAGTAAAGAGCCTATTATGCGAGATGTGTGGGCATGATGTCGACATGCCTAAGGTAAACTCTCTAAACCTGCCAAAACATAAGTCCATGAGCAACTATTACTAATGCAGTAACTCTTAACCTTAAACCAAGATAATAATCAGGTCGCTTGATGTGCTTCATAACGAACATCTCGAGCACATAAAGCACTACAAAACCCAACGCCATTATGATCAATACGATTGATGTATCAGCCAATAAATATGCAAACCAAGTAACAAGCGTTATGGTGTTCGCAGCTAGTGCAATACGCCTAACTCTGACTTTCTCATTCACCACTTGGCCCCATAGGGTGCCCGCCATGAAACTTAAAATCACCAAACCATAAGTCAAAAACCACTGACTACCGTCGACACCTAAAAAAGAGCGATTAGAAAAGCTTATATAAACTGCCAAAAAGAATGGCAATGCGCCGAAGTAGGTTAGCAATCTCATCAAATTTAAATTATTCATAACGCCTTTCTAACTAGCTTGTTTATTAGATTCTACCAGATGGGGAATTCACCCTTTAAGCTAATTTAATGCCACTGCCCACTATACAGGCAGTTTCAAATATCGCACTGGATCAAGCAAGAAATATCTGCCCCGCTACTTTTGGCAACTATTTAGTCAATTTTAATAGGGACATTGTCCGAATTCTGCCAAATTGTCCGAGAATAACAACCTGTGATTTCTCATATAAGATGGAAAAGCAGTAGTAATGGCATAAGTGCTTGCCGCTATGAAAGTAAAGTGCGCAAAAAACGCGTTATCATCGACGCGCACTTTAATGTTGACTACAGTATCAGTAGCACACAAGGCGTGACCGGCAAATGGCCGGCTCTGGATAGGCGGTATTTAAACAAGGCAATACTTACTGGAAAGAAATTATGGCAGGCTGTTCATTCATCGTATAATCAACGGCCAAGCGCTTAACCCTAGCAACCTAAAAACTATGTCTAAATTTACTCCAACCTGGTTATTTAAAAACTCACACCTGCAAACTATTTGCGCCAGTACGGGCCCCCGTAAGCTATTTGTCCAGCGGCGCGCCAAGCAGCTAATCGAAGCATCTAAAACCATTACCCTAGACTGCGGAGACGGTATTCGCTTGCAGGGTGAATATGCCGCTAATCAAGCACAAAAAGGCTTAGTGATCATGATTCATGGCTGGCTGGGGAGCAATAATTCTCTGTATCTACTGTCCGCTGGTAGTCGCTTATTCGACCAAGGCTATAGTATTTTTAGATTGAACTTACGCGACCACGGCAGCAGCAACCACCTCAATAGACAATTGTTTAACTCAACCCGAATTGATGAAGTCGTTAATGCGGTAAAAGCAATCCAGCAACGATACCCTCAGCCACGTAACTATCTTTGCGGTTTTTCTTTAGGTGGTAATTTTAGTTTGCGGGTGGCGGCCAAAGCGACGGCCAGTAATATCAAGCTCAATTATGTGGTTGCGGTTTGCCCGGTTATTAACCCTTTTAAAACTAATCGTAACCTCAATCAGGGCTCATTTATTTATCACAATCATTTCCGCAATAAATGGCGCCGTTCTTTGTTAAAAAAAATCGACCACTTTCCGGATTACGATTACGCAGGAAGACTCAAAGAGATGAAAACGCTGGATGAGATGAATAGCTATTTTGTGCCCAACCATACCGCCTTTGATAGGGTCGAGGATTATCTCAACGGCTACAGTATTGGTGGTGATCATTTAGCTAAACTAGATATTTCTTGCCGTATTATTAGCAGCCAAGATGACCCAGTGATTAGTGCCGCTGACCTCGAAGAGTTAGCGCACAACAAAAACTTGCATATAGAACTTACCCGCTATGGAGGTCACTGTGGCTACATCAGCAATTTTAGCCTCGAAAGCTGGATAGACCAGCGCTTAATCGATATTTTTGCTAGCCAATAAAAAAGCCTGCAACTAAAGCGGCAGGCTTTTTTGATAATAATCCAGCTCTATTAAGCCATATTGTTAGGCTCTATATTAAGACGCCTCACCAGATAATTCTGGCATCATATTGTAAGCATACTCTTGACTGACCAACTGATAAGCTGAGCGAATTTTACCACTCACTTTTTCCATTTTTGCCAATACATAGTAAGTCTTACCTGGCTCCAAGCTCACTTCTAAAGGCTGGTCCTTATGAAAGCTACTAAATACACGGTATTCACCAGCAGGGAGTTTCACAATTTTGCTGGTATTAACTTTTATACGGCCTACAGATTCTTCGCCTACAAAGACTTTGAACTTTGCAGAACGGGTTTTGGACGACTCTAAACCACGCATAACAATCACTGTACTAGTGGCCTGATCGTCCATTGCGTTACTTTTAGCGGCCTCGGCTTGGACATTGGTAGTGATTAGCAAAAGCCCTGAAAGAAGAATACTAGATACTGATTTAATTAATTTCACCGATTAACTCCTGCGCATATTTACTGCAATTTTAGACTCAACTATTGTACGGAACCATTTGGGAGCGAGATCACAATAAAACCAATTAGTACAAAAAAAGCATAGCGCGGCTACTAATACAGGCTTTGCTTTTTTAATTGCAAAGCGTCAAAGCGGTAAAATACACCGCATAAGTCCGCAATATTTACAGTTCCCACACGCTATACAGCGACGGCAATAGGCTACAATTGCTTATCTTATAGCGTCATTGTAAGCATAATAATATGGCATACAGCGTGATTGAATTACCAAGCACTCCCAATCAACCGGTTTACGACAAACGTGAGGCCTCGCGCCTGCGGATTGTGGTTGCCGCCAATAACTTGGTTAAAGCCATTGGCTACCCGGCGGTAAAAATGACGGACGTCGCTGAAGAAGCCGGTGTCTCCCGCGCTACCCTATATCGCTATTATTCAACCAAAGAACAACTGTACCGAGATGTCGCCATTAACTGGGCGATAAATTTTATAGATCAACTTCGGCAACAGCCACCGGCAGGCCGCACTGTCGGCGATCGCATTAATGAAGTAATTCAGACAACCTTAGAAACCGCAGCAAAAAGCCCACAGTTGATGGCCGCTTATATAGCGACCATGGTCGATGACGAAAGTAAGCTGCAGAAAGAACAACAACAATTAAAAGCGCTGATGCCGAGAGTGATCAAAATCGCTATTGGTACAGCCCAGTTGCCGCGATTGGAACTTACCACCATCACGTTACAGCATATGCTAATTTCAAATATGATTTTATTGAATGTGGGAAAAACGAATAGCCAACAGATTGTTGCTGAAATGCAACAGCTGGCGTCACAGCTATTAGCAGAGAGCTGGGGACTGCCTTGGCCTCTTCGTAAATCTTAGCTTCTAAACCTTAGCCCCTAGTCAGTGAGGTCTAGCCGGTAAGCTGTTTATCTAAACCGACATATTTGACACAGTTACGGCCCGCCGCCTTGGACAAATAAACCCCTTGATCTGAACAGGCCACTAAATCTTTAGCCATCGCCTCTTCTTGCTCTTTGCTAAGCCCTTGCTGAGTTTCGGCATTATACTCAAGCCCATGTTGCGGTAACCAACAACATATCCCCATCGACAAAGTGACACTGACATTACGACAGGCCTCATCTTCGGCATCATCATTGATAACGATCAACTCACTAACTTGCTGCCGAATTCGCTCAGAAATTTCCAGCGCACGCTGCTGCCCACAATTAGGTAATACCAGCGCAAACTCCTCACCGCCATAACGACAAACATGATCAGTTTTACGCAACATTTCATCCATCAACTGAGCCACCGCTTTTAATACCTTGTCCCCCATCGGGTGACCATAGGTATCATTAACCTGTTTAAAATGGTCCAAGTCCACAAACAGTAAGCTTAAAGGGTCACCATTACGCGCAGCACGTGATACTTCGCTATCCAAGGCATGATGAAAGGCGCGGCGATTTTTAACCTTGGTCAACATGTCGTACATGCTAAGCCGGTGCAAACGCTCTTGATTGACCGAATTTTCTAAACATACCGACACGATAGATGCTAGATGAGCAATGAAATCAGTAGATTTATCGAGGGTAAAGCGCTGATGACCGAGCGCACCAAAATGCAAACTGCCCACTAAAATGTTCTGGCGTACTAAAGGTAGTAAGGCCGCGGAGCGCAACTCTTTGCCATCAAAAACCGGTAATTTTTTACCATCACTGGACGACATCAAACGCACCGTCGGTTGACTACCATAGAGTTTTTCTAGCGGCGCGGTGCTGTGACATAGATGAAGGTTGGTAATTGTCTGATAATCGTCTGGCAGTAGTTCGACCAGCGTTTGCTGCGGATCATAGAGCCACAACTCAACGCAATCTAGCTGAAAATAATCGACTGCATTGCGCAGCAACAAATCCAACAACTGCTCAAAGCCATTATGATCCAGTAATTTTAATTCAAACTGCTGATAACGGCGCATAATTTGTTCATTTTGCACCGCTTTTTGAAATAGATCACTGACGGTACTACTGACGTTATCGAGGCGGCGATTACTCAATAAGCTTGATTTTCGCTCCGGCCTCCCCGAATGACGACGCACGTATTACTCCTGAACTGCGCTAAAAACAGATTAATTATAACCCATCATAACAGCTTTAATATAAACAGAAACCGCAGTTTTACTGGATAAAAGAGTCCAATAAATCGACCAGCAATTGCTTTTTGCCAGCCTGGCGCTGCAGTATATCTAATAAATTTTTCTGCGAGCCAAAACGCTGGCTATCGTATTGGTGAGTCGGCCTTATCCGCACTTCATCGTTAGTGCTGGCGGTTGACGTTTTTGCGGCAGTGAACGCTGATTCAATGTTAGCATCGCTGGTCGGCAGTTCGTCAATAATTTCGAAAGTGTTGGCCGCGATATCATCACCGTCATCCTCCGGCAGCTCGAGGGGCGATGGATCCTGATCGAGAATATTCGTCACCGGCGGCTCTTTCACACCAGCAGATAGTGGCGCCGAGCTATCCAGCAAATCCTTAACCGATAATACTTCTGATGGTCCACTCACGGGAAAAGCGGCCCATGGTTTAACGCGATCGGCAATATCGCGCATTAATTGGTCATCGCGATTAGGCGAGGTAAGCAACTCATCAACCAGCCCCAACAGCTCGACCGGCGATTGTTGATAACGGCGCTTATAGGCCAGTAGCGTTTCATTGAGCAATGCTTTGATATCGGCCTCATCCGCATGCCCCTGCTCAATCAGCAGTAACATTCTGGAGCGTAGCTCTGATAAATAATCCCGGTCTCTAGCCTCGGCTAACTGCGGCTCAGATACGCCTTCTTCTGCCATCAATAGCGGCTCTGTGTTCTTACCATCACGCTGATCACGAAATTGCTGGTGCCAATAAGCACTGAAGGAGGATGTCACCGGCGTTGATTTTATGGCCTGCTCCAAGCTATCGGCCAGTGTAATAAAGCTGCGACTGGATGGGTCATCATCGGGGAACATCGCCACCGGATTTTGCAACACCACCGCTGCCCGCATACTTTCATCTCGCAGCACATGCCCTAGATAATTAGTATCGACACCAATATATTTATCCACGGCAGCAGCAAACCGGTGATACACCTCTTTTGCCTGACCTGCGCTGCTGGACATATTCACCACCACATGAAAACGATGTTTACCGCGACGGTTTAGCAGCTTAATCAGCGAAAAAGAATCGGTTAGTGAGGTCGGTTCAGGCGTGATAACCACCAATGTGTGCTGGGCAGCGCTGATAAAATCTAACGTGGTGTCGGCAATACCTGCGGCGGTATCAATAATCAGGAAATCAAAGTCTGACTCTATACGAGTCAGCTCACGGGTTAATCGCAACTGCTGACGAGCATGCAAAGTCACACACTCGCTAATACCATTCGCGCCCGGAATGATTTTCAGGCCGTGGGGTCCGTCTAGCATAACCTCTTCAATCGGCTTGGCACCGTAAAGGACATGTTCAATACTGAATTCAGGCACTAGCCCCAATAAGATATTAGTATTCGCCAGACCGGTATCGGCATCCAACAAGCACACCCGAGAACCGGTTTTAGCCAGCGATATTGCCAAGTTGACGCTGATACTGGATTTACCCACGCCGCCTTTGCCACTACTAACTGCAATGACTTTTGGCATTCCCGTGCCATTATCCTGTTGAAGTTGTGCTTTTTGCACCGGTTATCCCACAGTTAAGTTCTGCTTGAGTTTGCAAAATGCCGACAAGTAATAGGCCTATTTGGACATCACTCGCGTCACCGCCACTCAAGTTTCGTTGTTATTGTTGCTATGAACAGTATCGCGCATAGCTACCCATTCATTCTTTCTCGCGCATAATAGCAAATTGTTATCTATTGGGTCGTCTTCAAAATGGTATTTAGGCTCTTTTTTTAAACTTTTCTTGCTGTATTAATAACATCATAAAGACTGTGTATTTTATAATCAAATGGTGGCTGGCCGCTAAGTCATTGACTATACTGACGCTTTACAATGTTTCTTCGTCACCGACAAAAAACGCTTATTAAAGCTGTCGATTATAGGCTTCGCCAGCGCTAGCAATGGTGATGCGACCATCAAGGAAGATACGTTACAACAAATAATACTTTAGGGCTTATCAGTGGTAACAAAAACAGCAGTCGACCAATTACCGAGCTTGCCCCAAATACTTGTTCAAATTCTTGATGCCATTCACACCGATAAGGCTGACTACCAAGGTATTGCCGACATTATTCGCCACGATACTGGCGTTGCCACTCGCCTAGTCGCCGTCGCAAATTCGAGCTATTACGGCCGTGCCAGCAGTTGTGAAACCATTGAACGGGCGCTGTTATTTCTCGGCACTGAGGTGGTCAAGACCATTGCCATTACCGCATCCATCAAACAATTTTTTGGACATTTTAACCAACAGCACCGTGAATTCCAGCAACGCTTTTGGCGCCGCTCGTTATTCACCGCCAATTTTGCCCAAGTACTGGCCACGCTGACCGGTTATAAAGCACCAGACGAAGCCTACCTCTGCGGACTATTAGCCGATGTTGGCCAGTTAATATTGTTAACCCAGCATGAGCAAGCTTATCTAGATATGCTGGAAAAAACCGATAACGACGACCAACAACTGTTGCTGGCAGAAGCCGAACTTTTCCAACAAAACCACTGCCAAGTCGGTGCCGATATGGTCGAAAGCTGGCAATTAGACGGGTTTATGTCCGATGCCGTACGTTATCACCAAGAGCCGACGGAGTTGGTCCAAGACGCCCACCATTTGGTCAAAATCCTCAACCTCGCCAACATGCTCAGCAGCGAAGGGGATATTGACGATCAGGCACTGGCGGCAGCAAACCAACTGTTTGGTTTGAATGAAACTCTGACTCGCGAACTGCGCAGCCGCATCAACGATGATATAAACAACCTCGCTAACGGTTTAGGTATCGATATAAGCTCTGATCAATCGGCGCAAGAAAACGACTTACAACATCAACAGGCACGCCAGCAATTGGGAGAACGACTAAGTGAGCTGGGTGAATTAGCGCAGCTAAATGCTGTACTCTGGCAGGCCCATACCCAAGAGGGTTTGCAGGAGGCCGCTCAACGCTCACTGTTTCTCACCTTCGGCATTGTCCATAGCGTATTATTTTTGCTCGATGATGACAGCCAACAACTGTATTCCAAACAAGTCGAAACCTCTGAGCCCAACCATCAGCAGCTAGATTTTAGAATCCCTGTGAAAGCGGGCCGCAGCTTAATCAGCAATGCTTTTTTGCAGGCTGAGTGGCAAAGTAGTACCGCCGATAGCAATAGTCCTTTAAGCGTAGTGGATCGACAAATCCTGCGTTACTGCCAGTCCGACATGCTAATTTGTTGGCCGTTAACCAATAAACAAAATGCCAAAGTCGGCGTACTGGTATTTGCGTGCACTCCGCAAAAATTAATCGGACTGGAACAACGAGCATCGCTGGCTAATAATCTTTGCGGCGAGATCGCCAGTGCCATCACCAGTAACATGCAACGCTATCAGCAACTTGAGGAGCAAGGCTCCGGGGCTGACCAGTACCAGCAGAAGATCAGTGAAGCGGTACATGAAGCCAGTAATCCTTTAAGCATTATTCGTAATTACCTAGAAATGCTTCGGATTAAATTAGGCGACGAACACAGTGCCAATGAAGGTCTCAATCACATCAAAGAAGAGATTGATCGGGTTGGTAATATATTACTGAGACTAAAGGACCCGGAGCTGGCAACTGACAATGACGGTGAATTGGATATCAACCATACCATCGAAGCCACCGCGCATATTTTTCAAGATTCAGTGTGCACCACCGCGCAAATCGATCTGACAACCAAGCTCGACAAAAAGCTGGGGAAAATACCCGGCAACTCGGAACACCTTAAGCAGATACTAACTAATTTACTGAAAAATGCCGTCGAAGCATTACCTCCAAATAGCCACATAACCATCAGCAGCGAAGCATCAGTGAGTTTTAGCGGCCGCGACTTTACATCCATTCAAGTTACCGACGATGGCCCCGGTATTCCGGAGCATATTAAACAGAATTTATTCAGTCCAATCAATTCAACTAAAGGCGACGGTCACTCCGGTTTAGGGCTCAGTATTGTTAATAAATTAATTGAAGAAATGGGCGGCTCGATTGTTTGTCGTACCAGTTCTGAAAGCGGCACCCAGTTTCAGATATTTTTACCTAAATAAATGCATCGACGTATATGAACACAAATAAAATCAACAAGCCCCATACTACAAGTGATGCTCGTATTCTGCTTGCCGATGATGACCCCCGCATGCTTGACAGTCTCAGCAGTCTATTAAAACTCTATGATTACGATGTCGATACTGCGCTAGGCGGTCATAATGCCATTACCAAACTGTCCAGCAATGATTATGACCTGGTGCTGCTGGATTTAAAAATGCCGCAGGTAAGCGGCCACGACGTAATGAACTTCATGTCGCGCCATAATATCGACACCATGACGATTGTAGTAAGCGGCGAAACCTCGTTGGATGATATCAGCAAAGCGCTCCGTCATGGCGCCTACGATTATTTAAAAAAACCCTATGTGCCTGAGGAGTTAACAGCCACTGTTAACAATGCCGTGCGTAAAAAATTATTAGAAAAATCCAACGAATTAATGCAGCAACAGCTCAACCGCTCCGAGCGTCTACATCGTTTTATTGTTAACAATTCACCCGATATTATTTTAATTCTAGATAAATTCTGTCAGTTCAGTTTTGTTAATTCAAAAATTGAAAGTTTGCTTGGTTACAATAGAAACGAATTAATGGGAGAGCCGATAGCCAGCATTGTTGAAGCTGATGACCTAGACAAAGCTAACATCTTTTTTAAAAATATACTAAATAGTAAGCCCCGCCTTCAATCAATTAATATAGCCCTAAAATCAAAACAGGCGGGACGTAGTAAACGCCATTTTGAATTATCATTATGCTTGTTAGAAGATGACAATCAGGCAGGTATTAAAGGCAGCCAGCGTTATCACATCTATGGCTCCGCCAGAGACATTAGCGAGCAAATGGAAGCTGAAGCCTTTATCAATTTTCAGGCTTATCATGACCTACTCACCCGCCTGCCAAATCGCTCATTGTTTAAAGATCGGCTTAGCGTCGCTATCACCCAAGCGCAGCGTAAAAATACCCAGTTGGCGGTGATGTTTCTCGACCTCGATCGATTTAAAGTAATCAACGACTCCCTTGGCCATACTATGGGCGACCGTTTGCTGCAACTCGTCAGCCAGCGACTACAGGCATCTGTCCGTAAAGGCGACACTTTGTCACGCTTTGGCGGCGACGAGTTCACCCTATTATTACCTGATGTAAAAGGTGCCGAAGCTGCCGTGCACGTGGCAGAAAAAATACTCACCGATATTAAAGCTTCCTTTGATCTCGGCGGTCATGAAGTCTATGTCGGCGCCAGTATTGGCATTTCAATCTATCCTGACTCCGGCGACAATATGGATTTGTTAATTAAAAATGCCGACATTGCCATGTATCGAGTGAAAAAGACCGGTAAAGATGGCTACCAACTATTTAACAATGATATGCATACTTCTTCCACCGAGCGTTTAATGCTAGAGCAAGATATGCGTCGCGGTTTGGAGCAGGATGAATTTGAAATTTGCTATCAACCGCAAATTAATATCATCAGCCATCAAATCTGTGGCGTGGAAGCACTGGTACGTTGGAATCACCCCAAGCTTGGCCGTATGTTACCGACAGAATTTATTCCCATTGCCGAAGAAAGCCGACTAATTATCGAACTGGATCAGCTCACGCTGCGCAAAGCTTGCCGGGAAGTAAAACACTACCACCAAAACGGTATGCCCGAACTGAAACTGGCGGTCAATCTGTCGCCGGTGATGATAGAAAAAGACAGTTTTACGTCTGATATTCTCGAGATTCTTGAACAGGAACAATTCCCGCTGGTTTTATTAGAGCTAGAAATAACCGAAAATATTTTAATGAATGACCATCAAGATGTTATCGAAAAATTATTGGAACTATCCAATGCCGGTATCAATTTAGCAATCGATGATTTTGGCACCGGTTATTCATCCCTTAGCTATTTACAAAACTTCCCCGTCAACACATTGAAAATTGACCGCAGTTTTATCAGCGAAATAAAAAATGTGGAAGATGAAGCATGTATCGTCAATGCCATCGTGTCGATGGCACAAGGTTTGAAAATGTCGATAGTGGCCGAAGGGGTAGAAAACAAAGAACAGCTTAGCTACTTGCGAAGCCTGGGTTGCGAAGTGGTGCAGGGATATTTATTTGGCCAAGCTACCAAACTTGAACAGTTAGTAAAGCAGTTTAACAGCGACCTATCGATAATCGGCACCGAAGTTTTCTAAAGAATTTTGCGGCCGACTGACCTTCTAGTGCCGCTGCTCTGGGCTACTGGCGCTGCCATATTTTAAGTTTGTCACATTCGCCGTATCCAATGGTTCCTGACCGACACTCGAGGCAGGATTGGCCGCCCCGATACGCTGCAACCAATGCTGCTCTAAACGCAGCGGCACCACGATCACTAAGTCGTAAACATGAATCGTAAAACGCCCAAGCTGTAAACTCAGCGAACCAATAACGCGCAATACCACCGCCATCACATGCAGACATATTTGTAAGGCACTGCCGACGATAGGCCGCGCTGTGTGCATCAGGTATTCGAGCGGAATCATCACCAGTGACAGCATTAACGGCATCGCAATACCAACTAACACTAACAACAATTGTGACACGCCAGCAATCTCGGAAGTCGCAACCGTAATCGGCGCCGCTAACAATGCCAATACTTCAATAGCAATCAACGCCAACAACAACAGCTGACCACAAATCACCATCACCTGCCTACCACGACTGGTCATCGCCGTTACCAAAGGAAATAAATGGGTAATGCGCAGCGCCTCAGTAATCATCGTAGCCGCCATTAAGCTGATCGCAATATGCAAACCCGCCATCACCGGCGGTAAAGAAATACCGTTAATTGGTTGTAGCGGCAATAACTCAGCCAATGGCTGTTGCAATAACTGCCAGTTGATCAATGCCGCACCGAACCCCACTAATACAAAACATAAAGAAGAAATAAAACGCATCAGCATAGACGACATAATGCCTTGACCTGAGCCGGCCGTAATCATTTCAAACTGGCCCATATGTTGGTCGACCTGACGCAGGCGATGACGCAGCACGACAATATTGTTATCAATATTTTGTAATAATTTACTGAGTTTGCGCCAGTGGGATTGCAGCCCTGACAAGACTTTATGTCGCGACGAAACTGTCCACCGGTGTTCGCGCAATGAATCGCGATGATGACGCTGTACAGTGACATGAATGTTATCCAGAATTTTATTAATGACGTCACTATTGCGCTCATTAGCCTGCAAACTAGCAATGGCATCGACCGCCTCTACCCATTCTGGCGATCCGTCGGGTACGACGGCACTTTCACGATAGTCCTCATCAATCGCCACTAATTGCTGATTGATTTCAGCAGACAACTGCTGATAATTAGCTAAGTCGCGCTCGACCATTTTTTCGATACGCATAAAGCGGCGCTCTAGTTGCCGCTCCATCAACGCCTCGGCCAGCGCCTTGGTTAATTCATGGTTCCTCAAGCGCACGCGCTGTGCTGAACGCAAACACACTCGCGATAGTAAGCGCAGCTGGCTATAGACTAAGCGCGCTAATCGCCAGATTAAACTATGGGCCTGACTGCGCACCAGATACATCAGCAATATTGCCAATACCGCCACGACGATCAAGGACCATAATGGATACTCCGACCAACTCATCATATTGTCATTCCATTCAATAACTTAGCGTAAGCTCAAACGGCCTAAATTGGATTAGCCCGTAAGGTAATCCTTTTTAACATGGACCGACCCAGAGACCAACAGAAGAACTGCCGCTGCTGTCACAACCCTGAAAAATATAGAGTATAAACCTTTAAATTTCAGACCTTTGTGGATTAAACCCACAATAAGAATTAAATATTCACGATAACGTATTAGAAAGTAGACAAAAACTAGAATTGGACTGCAGAAGGGTCAAAATTGATCATTATTTAACCAACCATCGTATACTTCACCTAAACTCATTTTATGCGTTAGATGTAGAGATTGAAGTAGCCCTGAGATTGATACTGTATACCTCATCGATTTCGTTATAAAACCTACCGAGGAGACACCCTCGGCATGATGTAACTAGAGCTGAGATCAGCTAGGCACTTTGTAAAGCGTTATCGATATTGATACCGATATCTTTCATGCGGGCAATTTTGTAACGCAGTGTGCGTGGGCTAATACCGAGTTTTTCCGCCGTATTTTTGCGCGAGCCATTTTCATTGCGTAAAGTGTCGACAATAATTTCAAATTCCCGACGCTGCAAGTCATCTTCTAAGACATTTCCGCTGTTAGTCCCCACCAGCCTTTCAGGCTCGACTGCGTTAATAGCTGGCTGACTAACCGCAAGGCTTGGGTTGATTGCCAAACCGCCATTGATCGGCGTAACAGCGAAGGGGTCTAAGCGCAGATGAAAATCTGAAATCACTGTGCCGGGCTGCATAATCAATGCCCGCTGCATAACATTGTCGAGTTCCCGCACATTGCCTGGCCATAAATGCGCTAACAATGCTTGGCGCGCCGCTTGATCAAGGTCCACCGGAGGCCGACCCATTTTACGGGTATGCATTAGCAGTAATTTTTCGGCCAGCGGCAATATATCTAAGGGCCGCTCGCGCAGCGCTTGCCACTGTAGTGGAAAGACACTTAAGCGATAATACAAATCTTCACGGAAGCGGCCCGCTGTAACTTCTTGCTCTAACTGGCGGTTGGTGGTGGCAATAATTCGTACATCGAGATCAATAGTTTTACGACCGCCCAAACGTTCTACTTCGCGCTCTTGAATCACACGTAGAATTTTTGCCTGCAAACTAATATCCATTTCTGAAATTTCATCCAATAACAAAGTGCCACCATTGGCCTGTTCAAACTTGCCCGGAGCGCTGCTATAAGCACCGGTAAACGCACCTTTTTCATGGCCGAATAGCATACCTTCCAACATATTTTCAGGAATAGCGGCACAGTTAATGGCCACAAAGGGCTGTTGTTCGCGCTGCGAATATTGATGGATATAGCGTGCCAATACTTCTTTCCCAGTGCCGGACTCGCCGCAAATTAATACCGTTGAATCTGTTTGTGCCACCCGTCGCGACAACTGTAATAATTGTTGACTGGACGGTTCAACTGCCACCGGCAAGTCATCATCGCTGACACTAGCTTTGCCGACATAACGACCCACAGTTTCCACTAACAGCTGTGGTTTAAACGGCTTAAC
Source organism: Oceanicoccus sp. (assembly GCA_051277205.1). Classification (GTDB taxonomy): domain Bacteria; phylum Pseudomonadota; class Gammaproteobacteria; order Pseudomonadales; family Dasaniaceae; genus Oceanicoccus. The sequence goes on from JBNMPW010000010.1 coordinate 30,672, forward strand.
TAAATAGTCGACCGCACCATTTCGAATAGCTTCTACTGAGGCACTTACGCTGCCATAGGCGGTGATCAATAACACCGGTAATTGCGGATAAAGTGCGCGCACTTGTTTTAATAAACCGAGCCCATCCATCGCCCCCATATTGATATCGGAGACCAACATATCAAGCGCTTGTTGAGGAATGATTTTTAAGGCCGCTTCGGCGCAGTCCGCTTGTACTACCTTGCAACCGGCAATCTCCAATGTATCGACCAAGGCTTCTCGTAAATCAAGGTCATCCTCAACCACCATCACGGTAGCCGCTAACTTAATCACCGAGCTAGTCATAAATTTTGCTCATTCTGGCCAATCGATACAGGTATATCCTGCATTACTTGTACCGTCGGCACTATCGGCAAACTCAATACCGCTCTGCTACCTTCGCCGGGCACCGAGTACAGTTTAAACTCACCGTGGTGGGCAATTGCCACTGCTCGCACAACCGTTAAACCCAGACCGGTGCCTTGCGATTTAGTGGTAAAGAAAGGCTCTTCTAAATTGGCCATCACCTCGGGCGAAATACCCGGACCGTTATCGACCACAATAATTTCTAAACATTGACCGTCGACGATATGGGCTTTGATATCTAATTGCACTGGGCTATTAGCAGACTGAATGGCATTGTTCACTAAGTTCATTAGCGCACCCACCATGCTCTCGCTGTTGCAGAGAATCATTGTATTGCTGCAATCATTTTCAATCTGATATTGATTACCGCTACCGTTTTCACTGATCGGCTTTACTGTGGTTTCCATCGCCGACTCTAGCTGCGCCAACAATTGCGAGATGGTAATCGTGTCAGTCAATTTGACGTCGCCTTTGACAAAAATCAGCATGTCTTTTACTTGCTGATCAAGATGATTTAAGCGCGACAGAATTTTTTCAGAAAAGCGTTGGTTTTGCTGCGGCGTCAGTTCGGACTCACAGAGATGGCCCGCATACAACATCGCGGCCGATAAGGGGGTACGTATCTGATGAGCCAAGGATGACATCATCCGCCCCATTTCCGACAATCGCCGGTGGCGATCGAGACGCTGTTGCAGTTCGCGCGTTTCGGTAAGGTCAGTCAGCAAAATCAACTGCCCAGGTTCGCCCTGCATTGATCGGGTCACCATGCTTATACGGCGACCATCTTTTAACGAAATCTCATGCCCGTCATCAAGCTGGGGGGCGAAAGAGCGCTGAATAACATTGCGCCACACCTCTCCCAATAATGGTTCACCCAGAAAATCCTCCGCCGCCGGATTACATTCTGTCACCCTACCTTTACTGTCTAATACGACCACGCCTGCGGGCAGCAAATGCAACAAACTTTCCAAGCGGCTAGTGAGGCGCTCTTTTTCTTTTAATTCTTGCAGCCGCTGCTCAGCGACTTGATGCAGCTCCTGGTTGAGCGAGCCCACCCGTTGTTCCATCTCATGGTAGGTTTCAGCCAGCTGGGCGGACACGTTATTAAACACCTCAAACGCTGACATCATCTCTTCGCGGCTGCGAATGGGACGGGTGCTTTCCAGCTCCGCCGACGTGATCGTTGGCGGTATTGGGTGCAGAACCTGCTGACGCACTCTGTTGGGCATAATCGCTCCATAGTCAATTGCGCCATGATTGACAGAACCATGGCGGTTTAAGATAGCTAGGAGATTGTTTGCAAACACTGTGCCGATTTTTTAAATCCTTTATTATCAAAGAGTTAAAAACAAAAGCCGTGACTGCAGTCAAAGAATTGTCAGCCCGGCTAGCGAGCTGTCATAAAGGATCTATTTGTTGTTGCGATGTAAATCGTACTTGCGCATTTTTTCAACGAGTGTGGTGCGACGGATTTGTAATTTTTCGGCCGCCCGCGCCACTACGCCAACGCTGTCATCTAAGGCTTGCTGGATCAAACTCTTTTCTAGATTGGTGAGATACTCTTTCAAATCAATACCATTCACCGGCAGCAGCGCCGTACTCTCGATAGTCGCCAACGCGGGCATGCCATCGTTACGGGCTGACTCTGGAATGATCAGATCTTCATCGGCCTCTTCCACATGGCGGAATTTTTTAGGCAACTCCTTTACCCCGACCACGCCATAGGGGTGAAGGATTGCCATCCGCTCGACCAAGTTGGCCAGCTCGCGCACATTACCTGCCCATTCATGCCGGCAGATAGACATAATCGCCGCCGAGTTAAAACGGATAGAGCCGCGCTTCTCATTTTCTAAGCGGGTAATTAGCTCATTCAGTAACAGCGGAATATCTTCTACCCGATCGCGCAGGGGCGGCATCTCGATAGGAAAAACATTGAGCCGGTAATAAAGGTCTTCACGAAAACCACCCTCGCGGATCATTTCTTCTAAATGGCGGTGAGTAGCCGTAATGATACGGACATCGGTCTTAATGGTTTTATTGCCACCGACCCGCTCAAAGCTACGCTCCTGCAACACGCGCAGGATCTTAACCTGCATATCTAATGGCATGTCGCCGATCTCATCGAGAAACAGGGTGCCGCCTTGGGCCATTTCAAAGCGCCCTGCTCTGGTTGTAACAGCACCTGTAAAGGCGCCCTTTTCATGACCAAACAATTCACTTTCAAGCAGTTCTCTAGGGATAGCACCACAGTTTACCGGTACAAAAGGCATTTCACGTCGGTTGGAATTGTAATGCAGGGTACGGGCCACCACTTCTTTACCAGTACCTGACTCGCCGGTGATCAACACAGTGACATCTTTATCCGCTACCTGTGCCATCATCTCACGTACTTTCTGTAATTCGCGGCTGCTACCGACAAGGCTGCGGAACAACTGCACATCGCGCTGCTGCATGCGACCAGCATTGATATCGTATTGCTCACGGTAAACTTGCGCGCGGTGCAAAGAATCCATGAATTTGTTGTAACTGGGGGGAAATTCCAACTCGGCAATTACTTTGTGCCGCAAGTCGATGTCCTCAACCTGCTCCAGCTGCTGCTCGCCTAATAGGATAATTGGGCAAGACTTATCCCATTGCTGGGCTTCTTGCAAACGCAGGTTCAGTGAGGTTCCACCATTGTCGCCAAAGACTAAAGTTTTTATCTGCCGGGTTTTTTCTCGAGATTGTTCGGTAGCACAGACCTTAGACCACTCGTGGCAGGAAAAGGTAACGGGATTCTCGCCCAGAAAATCCAAAATCACCTGTGCATCGTGGCGGCGTTGCTCATTGTTATCAACCACAATGACATTATTCTCTTCCCACATAATGAATCCGACTCCTGAGACGCTCGCTGATGGCGATGCCAGCTTTTTGACTGAGTGATAAGTGATTGTTTGATTTTTTATTAAAATTTTGACTCTTTTTTTACCAATCCTTGACTGACCTACGAACGAAAACAGCGGGTATTATGACAGGTCAAATTAATGACACAAGTAGCAATATAGGTAAAGATGAGCGTGTAAATTAATTGGCACTAGAAGCCGCGAAAATAGCGTCGCGGTTGCGCATCCAATCGCTAATATCACCTGCCGCCATGGGGCGACAATAATAATATCCCTGCACCTCATCACAGCGCAGTTGGCGGATCACATTAAGCTCTGCTTCAGTCTCTACGCCCTCTGCCACGACATTAAAACCAAGCCCGTGGGAGAGATTTGAGACTGCCGATACAATTGCCGCTTTTTCAGAATCGGCGGTAATATCTTGTACAAAGCAGCGATCGATTTTGATGGTATCGATGGGGAAACGGGTAATATAACTCAGCGAAGAATAGCCGGTCCCGAAATCGTCCAACGCAATGGTAATACCGCGATCACGCAACTCGGCAATCACATCACTGGCTTTCGGGTCAGACATCAGTACGCCTTCGGTAATTTCAAGTTCAAGATTTCGCTCGCTGAGGCCGGTGCGACCCAATGCGGCCTCGACCACCTCAACTAAATTACCTTCTTTAAACTGACGAGCTGAAACATTGACGGCAATCCGCACATCGATCAGTTGTTGATCGCGCCACAATTTATTTTGACGGCAGGCGGTCTCTAATACCCACTGGCCAATCTGGACAATTTGGCCGGTATCTTCCGCTACGGTAATAAACTGGTCAGGTGGGATCAGCCCCTTTACTGGATGAATCCAGCGAATCAAAGCCTCAAAACCTTTTACAGAGGCATCGCGGGTAGAGATTTTGGGCTGATAAAAAAGCTGAAACTCGCCGTTTTTCAAAGCTTTCCGTAGGTCAGTTTGGATCGATAAATGGGCAGAGACCTTGGCCACTAAATCGCCGCTGTATTCTCTTATCTCATTGCGACCCTGGCTTTTAGCCTCATGTAAGGCCAGATCAGCCTTCTGCAACAGACCCTCAGCTACCGCACTTCCCGATTCAGAATAGGCAATGCCAAAACTGGCAGTGACAAACAACTCTTGACCACGATAGATAAAAGGCTGCTGAAAACTGGCTTTTATCTTCTCAGCCAAGCGATCAACTTCACCATTACTACGGTCAGTTACTATCATTAATACAACAAAACTATCTGCCGCCAGGCGGGCCACCATTGTATTACTGATATCGTCCAACGGCGACTCAATTGACATCGACAAACGATCGAGATAGGCGGATGCATCAACCGAACCAATCATCGAGCACAGGCGCTCCGATAATTGCTGCAACACGGCATCTCCGGCAGTATGGCCCATCGAGTTATTTAGCCGATTGAACAAATCCAAGTCGATGCTAAGAATTGCCACCGCGCCGCCGACGATGTGGGCACGGGGTATCGCCTGATCGATATACAACTCCAGTAAGGACCGATTCGGCAGGCCGGTCAAACGGTCACAATAAGCCATGCGCAGCACTTCCCGCTTTGACTCCTTGCGATCGGTGATATCCATGGTAATACCGACTATATGCCTACCAATATCGCCCTCATCTTTTATCACCG
>JBNMPW010000011.1:0-32498 GCA_051277205.1 Oceanicoccus sp.
CCGCCAACACTTCAGCTACATTAGCAATAGCCGAAATTTGCGGCACGCCAATACCTGTAACGATACGGGTAGTACATATAGAGCCGGGGCCGATTCCAACTTTGACTGCATCAGCACCGGCTTCAGCTAAGGCAAGAGCAGCCGCCGCAGTGGCTATATTGCCGCCAATAACCTGCATATCCGGGTATTTTTGTTTTATCCAGCGTACTCGCTCGATAACGTTTTTAGAATGGCCGTGGGCGGTATCAACCACCAACACATCAACTCCGGCTTCAATCAACGCCGCCACGCGAGCATCAGTGTCAGCACTGGTGCCAACAGAGGCACCCACCAATAACTGACCAGATGAATCTTTACAAGCATTGGGGTAGGTCTGCGCTTTATTGATATCTTTTACCGTAATCATGCCGCATAGATCAAAGTTATCGTTGACCACTAACACTTTCTCAATACGGTTCTTTTGTAATAAATCTTTAACCGTATCTAAATCGGCACCTTCTTTGACGGTCACCAATTTATCTTTTGGTGTCATTATTGTAGACACCGGCTGATCCATGTGGGTTTCAAAGCGCACATCGCGACTGGTGACAATGCCCACCAAGTTGCCATTATCTAGCACCGGTACACCAGAAATATTGTGCTCTTCGCGAATCTGAAACAAACGATGGATCGGCTCATCGGCATTAATAGTGATTGGATCTTTAACAACCCCACTCTCATGCTTTTTAACCGCACGCACTTGAAAAGCTTGCTGCTCAATCGTCATGCTTTTATGAATAATGCCGATGCCGCCTTCCTGCGCTAGCGCAACCGCAAGTCGAGACTCAGTGACCGTGTCCATCGCCGCTGACACCAGCGGTATATTGAGCTGAATACCACGGGTTAATTGAGTTTTTAAGCTGACGTCTTTGGCGGTTACTTCGGAATATCCGGGCAACAGTAATACATCATCAAAGGTGAGGGCTTCTTCGGCAATTCGTAACATCGATAATTCCAGGATAATTTCCAGTTTAAAGCTTGCCTGTGACTAATTAATCAGCCAGCAACGCATAACAGCCAGTGGTACCCATGCTAGAGTTATTATAAAACCCTGCAAGATTAAAAACCGTCTATTTTAAGGGATTGTTTTTGTCCAGTAAATCAATAACTTCGATTAACGGCCAAGTCATCGCCGTAGTAATACTCTAGCGACAGAAAAAAGGCCTAAACACAGACAATTGCTGGCTGCTCCCCTACAATACCCGCCATGACGACTAACAAGCCCCCTGCCAAGAAAACCACCGCCAAGCGCGAAACACTCAGTATCAGTCAGCTTAATCGCCAAGCCAAACGACTGTTAGAGGGCAACTTCCCCTCGGTCTGGGTAGAAGGTGAAATTTCTAATCTATCCCGGCCTTCATCGGGCCACTGGTACTTTTCCTTAAAAGATGCTGGCGCGCAAGTGCGTTGCGCCATGTTCCGTAGTAGCAATGCCCGCCTTCGCTTTCACGTTGAATCCGGCCAGCAAGTCATGGCCCGTGCCAAACTCAGCCTTTATGAAGCGCGCGGTGATTATCAGCTAATTGTTGAACATATGGAGGCGGCCGGTGACGGTGCGCTAGCAAGAGCTTATGAGGAGCTGAAAAACAAGCTACAGCTGCAGGGCTGGTTTGACCCAGATCTAAAACAAGCTCTGCCAACAGTACCTCAACATATTGCTGTGATTACGTCCCCCACCGGCGCCGCTATTCGCGACATATTAACCGTGCTAGCGCGACGCTTTGCCAATATTCCCGTCACCATCATCCCAGTCGCGGTTCAAGGCCAAGGCGCCGCCGCCGAAATCGCCAACGCCATTGCGCTGGCCAACCAACAAGCCGAGCAACTAGGTTTCGACGTTATTCTCGCTGGCCGCGGCGGCGGCTCAATAGAAGACCTATGGGCTTTTAATGAAGAAGTAGTGGCGGCGGCTATCTTTTATAGCGAATTACCTGTGGTCAGCGCGGTTGGCCATGAGACAGACTTTAGTATTGCTGATTTTGTCGCCGACTTACGCGCTCCCACGCCTTCAGCAGCAGCGGAAATACTGAGTCCCGACAGCCATGAAATGCTGGCAAGTTTTACCGGCTTTGAACAGCTGTTAACTCGGCAAATGCAATTAACGGTGGAATCCAAGCAGCAACAACTTAGCTGGTTACAATCACGTGTGCGTCATCCCGGCAGCCGGCTGCAAGAACACAACCTCCGGCTTGACGAGCTGGAAATGCGGCTTCTCACAGCCTGGCGTAACCGCCAGCAGCGGCTACTGTTAGGTAGCGATTTATTAGCATCACGCCTGCGCCAGCAAACACCCAAACATTTAGTACAGCAATTAAAGCTGCGAACCGACAGTTTGTATCAGCGGCTTGAACAGCAAATAATTACACGCCTGAAAACCAGCCAGCAACGCCTAAAGAGCAGCATGGCACTATTAGGTACAGTAAACCCATTGGCAACTCTCGATCGCGGCTATGCCATCGTTACCGACGCCGATGGTGAGGTGGTACAAAATGCTAGTCAGTTACACGCTGGACAGCGCCTAAATACCCGTCTGGCTAAAGGCAGTTTTAGCAGCACTGTCAGTAGCGCTGCTACTAGCAATAACGAAAAATAAGCATCGATATGCCACTTTAGCAACTGGTGAAAACCTTACATATGCTGACCGCAGCCTTCACCATTGTGTGCTTTGTTTATCAGGGCTTAAGAAAATTAATGGCCCAGCTATCGTCCCTCTCTATGACCGCTGCCAGGCGCAACGCGCTATGGCATTTACGTTAGCACTGGGTTGTTTCGCTTATATCGTCGCCATAGCATCATCATGCAGCCCCAGCCTGGGCTTTGTATAGATAAAAAAAACCCGCTAGCCAACAGACTCGCGGGGGATAAGACGATCAAATATTAACTCGATATCAGTAATTTTCTGGCAGCTTGCCATTAATAATAATATTACGACCTTCAAAGCTGATGTATTCACCGATAGTCAGGTCTTTCAAAATTCTCGCCACCATTTCCCGCGAAGCACCTACTCGGTCAGCGATATCTTGCTGAGTTAGTTTTTCAGGAATAATTGAGCTATTTTCGTCACGAGGCTCAGACAGCGTAGTCAACACATTGGTCACTCGCCCATAGACATCTTGCAAAGCCAAGGCTTTAACATCCTTGGTTAATTTGCGTACACGGCGGGTTAAATTACGAATCAAGGTGTTGGCGATGTTCGGCTGCTGCTCTAATACTTTGTTAAAGTCTTCTTTATAGATGATACAAAAACTGGATTTCTCCATGGTCCGGACTGAGGCGGAACGCTTGTCATCATCCAGTAACGCAAGCTCGCCAAAGTAATCCTCTGGCCCCAGCGTATTCATAATAAATTCTTTGCCGTTTTTATCGCTACAATAAACTTTTACCTTGCCGGCCTCTATAATATACAGCGAGTCAGCATGGTCATTTTCATTGATAATAACAGTATTCTTAGGGTAGCTTCGTGTCACAGAACTTGACGCTAAGGCTTCCAACTCCTGCTCAGCCAAACCATCAAAAATTTCAACATTGTTGAGTACCATGACTTTAATCACTTTTTTTATGGTGGAATAATTATTTTAGTTACGGATACAGGCTTTGCATTTTTGGGCAATGCTCTAATACCCACTATCAGTAATGGACATAGGTATGTATCGTCATGCAATATAGCACAGAGCTGGTACTTTGCCAGTTGACAACAAACAACTTTAGCAGTCCTGATATATACTTAGCGCACGTAAATAACAAAATACTGTAATGACAACAACGCCATTATCACAACAAGCAGACGCTTGGATTGCTCATTCAGAGCGGCTGAGTAATAACATTGCTGCACTGAATAGCCAAATCACCAGCAACTTGGCCGATCGTATGATCAGCAGCGAGCAGCAAGACCTGATGAAGCTGATCGCAGCGGGTGAAAAGCTGTCGACCTGCCGGCAAGCTGCCAGCGCCGGCGAACGCAGCGACAAACGCAAAATATGGCATGATCTGCGCAATATCATTGGCACCATAATCGGCTATTGCGAATTAATCCTAGAAGCGCCTAACTGCAGCACCAACATCGCAGACCCTCTGCAACAACTGCTGGCCGACAGCCACAAGCTGTTAGATCAAGGCGAGCAAGCCGAAGACACACAACCAACCGATAACATCGTTGCCAGCAAAGGTAGTACCGGCACTGTTCTGATCGTGGATGACCAAGCCGAAAGTCGCGAAATTCTGCGCCGTTATTTACAACAAGGACAGCACCAAGTGCTTGAAGCCGACGGTGGTAAGGCCATGTTTTCTATCCTCAAACTACAAGATATTGACTTGATTCTGCTGGATTTAATATTACCTGAAATGCACGGAGATGAATTATTACAGCAACTCAAAGCTGACGAAGTGTTACGTGCTATTCCGGTGATCGTGGTATCAGGTAACCAAGATCGGGAACGGATAATCAAGTGTATTGAAGGCGGCGCCGAAGATTATTTATTTAAACCCTTTAATCGGGTACTGCTACAAGCACGCATCCGCTCCAGTATTGAACGCAAACGCTGGCACGACAAAGAAGAACTATACCGGCAAGAACTGGAACGCAACCAACGCTTTATCCGTAGTGTGTTTGGCCGTTATGTTTCGGAAGAAATTGTCAGCACCATACTCGACGACCCAGACGGTCTTAACCTCGGCGGCGTGCAACGCAAAGTCACCGTATTAATGGCCGACATCCGCGGCTTCACCACTATCGCCGAGCAACTTCCTCCGCAGCGCGTTGTTAGATTACTGAACAACTATCTGGGCACCATGAGCGACATCATCATGGACCATAACGGCACCGTCGACGAGTTTATTGGCGATGCAATACTGGCTATCTTTGGCGCGCCGATTAGCCGCGATGATGACAGTGATCGCGCCATTCATTGTGCCTTAGCCATGCAATCGGCCATGACAACCATTAATCAACGCAACAAAGCTGAACAACTGCCAGAAATCTCCATGGGTATCAGTCTCAACACTGGCCTTGTTGTGGCAGGCAATATTGGCTCCGAAAAACGCGCCAAGTACGGCGTGGTTGGCCACACTGTTAATCAAACCGCCCGCATCGAAGAGCACTGCGAAGCCGGCAGCATTCTAATTTCTGAAGCTACCTTACAAGACTGCAAGGCTATGATTTCAATTGGCGAAAGCAAAACCATTCAAGCCAAGGGAATTCTTAAAGCCATTAAAATATTTGAGCTTATCGACAGCTCCACCGCCCCAGCCCAATTAAACGCGGCGGCCCCGGAGCAACCCGGAGAATCGATGTGAACACTATATTATTGGTCGAAGACAACGAAATGAACCGCGATATGCTGTCGCGACGTTTACAACGACGAGGTTATCAGGTTATTTGTGCCGACAATGGCAGCAGCGCCGTCGAGGTCGCCATCGCCGAACAACCCGCATTAATTTTAATGGATATGGAGTTACCAATTAAAGATGGCTGGACCGCCTGCCAAGAAATCAAACAACAACAAAACACCCCGATCATCGCCCTCACCGCACATGCATTGGCTGGTGATCGTGAAAAAGCACTGGCGGCAGGCTGTGATGACTATGCGACTAAACCAATAGATTTTCCCGCATTAATCGCCAGCATTGAACGCCACATAGAATCGCCCACATGAATTTACGTGAACGCCTGACACTCTCCATCATAACTATATTAATTCTGTTTTCGATCAATGTGGGCACGGATTCTTGGAGCAACAGCACCCGCAATGCAAGCTTGATCCAATTGCGCCTAGCTGTCACCGGCCAACTGCAAGCCTCCGCTGTTAAACAACATTTAGACGACCTGCACAAAGCGATTTTATTATTAAGCTCATTGCGCAGTACTTTAAATGAAAGCCTTACCCAACAAGAAACGGATCAAGCGCTGGATGAAATTTCCGCTCTGAAAATAGAACTGCAACAATTAGGCCTTACAGCTGACAGCGATACCATCACCGCCCACAAAACGTTGGATAGTAGCTTTCAAGAAGTGCTGCCCCTATGGCGTAAGTTTTACCGAGAATACAACAACAGCAACTATGATCATTATGAAAACAGCGATTATCGAGAGTTGGTTTTCAAACAAATTAGCAATGATCTTGAATACCTAGAGAAAAAACAAATTCAACTGGCCGACCGTCAATCTGTTGAAATTGACAAAATTGAGTCACTCACTAATAACATCACTTTTACTATTTTTTTCACCTCGATTATTTTTACTATTGGCTTAGGTTTTTCACTCATCCGCTATACCGACAATGCGTTTAAGCAACTAAAAAAAGGCACCATCATTATTGGTGGCGGCGATTTAGATTACCGCATCCCGTTGCGTAACCGCGATGAAGTGGGCGAAGTCGCACAGGCCTTCAATGCCATGTCAAGCAAATTGCAAACCGCGGTTAATCAAGCACATCATGCTACTGAAACCGCCGACAAGGCCAACCAAGCGAAGAGTGACTTCTTAGCGAATATGAGTCATGAATTACGCACTCCGCTCAATGCCATCATTGGTTATAGTGAGATGATGCTGGAGGACATCGAAATAGACGACATCGATATCGTCAATCAAAACAAAGATCTGGACCGTATTCTTACCGCCGGTCGCCACCTACTTAATCAAATCAATGACGTACTTGATTTCTCTAAAATTGAAACCGGAAAAATGACGGTCTACTTCGAGGACTTTGACAGTGGCGACACCTTAAAAGAAGTGGTTAACACCATCTCTCCACTGGCCCAAAAAGGTAATAACAGCCTGTCTTTTGACTTCGATCCAAACTTGCCACTAATCAACAATGACGTGACTAAGTTTCGCCAGATATTTTTCAATTTGCTGAGCAATGCCTGCAAATTTACCGATAAAGGCCATATCAGCATTAGTTCAGAACTCGATAGCAGCAGCTTCCCTGCGGTGGCCCGCTTCAAAGTGACCGATAATGGTATTGGCATGACCGAGCAGCAGGCCAGCATAGTATTCGATGCCTTTATTCAAGCAGACTCATCGACCACTCGTAAATATGGTGGTACCGGTTTAGGCTTGGCTCTGTGTAAACAATATTGCGAATTGATGGGCGGCAGTATTCATGCTGAAAGTACCCCCGACAATGGCACCACTTTTGTCGTTGAGTTTTTAGTGAAAACTACCGAGCAGCAACAAATCACGCTAAGCCCGAAGCCAAACCTCAGCGACAATAGCCGTAAACGTAATCAAATACTGGTGATTGATGATGACCCGGTCGCGTTGGCACTTACTGAACGTTTTTTACACCGCGACAACTTCTCTATTCTATTAGCCGATTCGGGTAAGCAAGGTATTGAACTAGCCGAACGGGAACGCCCACAAATCATCTTATTAGATATCATGATGCCCGGTATTGACGGCTGGACCGTGCTATCCATGCTAAAAGAAAATCCCAATACGCAGAATATACCCGTCATATTATTATCGATGTTAGACCAGCAAAAACTGGGGCTTCAAATGGGGGCAGTCGAGTATTTACGCAAACCGATCGACTGGGATCGTTTATCCAGCGCGATCAACAAACTCAATTTGGATAAAATAGCAGGTAACATTTATGTCGTTGATAGCAAATCAACGCAACGTGATGTGTTGGTAAATGATCTCAATCATCGCGGTTGGCAGGTAACCATGCAAGACAATGTCGACGATATAGAGCAGCAGCTAGAAAATAACAACTTCGATGGCATTATTATTTGTAAACAACTGTTGCAGCGACATGACGACAGCAAACTACAAACTATCATCAACCGTCTGCGCAATCGCTTGTCAGCTGAAGATACCATTATGGTGATAGCTGATGACGCCGATTATAAGACCGACAAACTAATCATCACACATGCGCAGGTGATCCTTCGCAGTGGCTACAATATAGAGAATATTATTAATGCACTGACCGCCACTGAAAAAACATAGCGCATTAATGTTGCAAGCTATGCGGCCATCACATCTGGGCTTGTGGCCGCATATGCGGGAACAGCAGCACGTCTCTAATTGAAGGCGAGTCACTAAACAACATCACTAAGCGATCAATACCAATACCCTCACCCGCCGTTGGTGGTAAACCATACTCTAAGGCAGCAACATAGTCGGCATCAAAATGCATCGCCTCGTTATCGCCGGCATCTTTCTCAGCCACTTGATCGAGAAAACGTTGGGCTTGATCTTCCGCATCGTTCAGTTCGGAGAAACCGTTAGCGATCTCTCGACCGCCGACAAAAAACTCGAAGCGATCTGTGATCAATGGGTTGTTATCATTACGGCGTGCCAACGGTGATACTTCAGTGGGGTACTCGGTAATAAAAGTCGGCTGATCTAATCGATGCTCTACCGTTTTCTCAAAGATTTCAATTTGTACCTTACCCAATCCATAACCATCTTTTAAGGGAATTCCTAGGCTCTCTGCCACAGCTCTAGCCGCTTGCGGCGTGTCGATTTGATTAGCCGATAGCTCGGGATTAAAATGTAAAATCGAATCAAACACTGATAAGCGGGCAAATGGTTGCGATAAATCATACTCGCGACTTTCAGTTACTTCACCATCAGCATTTTTAACCGTATTGACTACCGTGGTGGTGCCTAATACTTTCTGTGCCATTTTACGTAACATATCTTCGGTCAGATCCATCAAATCCCGGTAATCGGCATAAGTTTGATAAAACTCGAGCATAGTGAACTCAGGATTGTGCCTAGTCGATAACCCTTCATTGCGGAAGTTGCGATTGATTTCATAAACTCGTTCAAAGCCACCGACGACTAAACGCTTCAAATAAAGCTCGGGAGCAACCCGTAAATACATATCCATATCCAGCGAATTATGGTGAGTGACAAAAGGCCGCGCGGTGGCGCCCCCTGGAATCACCTGCATCATCGGCGTTTCTACTTCCATAAAATTCGCTTCATCAAGATAGCTGCGCATGAAGCTCACCATCTTCGAACGCAACTGGAAAACCTTGCGAGACTCTTCATTCATAATCAGATCAACATAACGCTGACGATAGCGCATCTCTTGATCTTGTAGACCATGGAATTTATCCGGTAACGGCCGCAGCGATTTAGTCAGCAATTCGACCGATTCCATATACACATACAGATCGCCTTTACCCGACTTATGCACCGGCCCTTCACAACCAATGATATCGCCGATATCCCAGGTTTTAATTTCTGGCAATAAGGCTTCGGGCAGTTTCTTTTTATCAACATAGGTCTGAATGCGACCAGACATATCTTGTAATACTAAGAACGGCCCACGCTTAGCCATTATACGACCAGCAACAGCGGCTCTTCTGTCCAAAACCTCAAGCGCTTGTTTTTCTTTATCTCCCAACTCAACCTGTAAATCCTGCGCATAATCTTTACGCCGAAAACTATTCGGAAATGCATTACGCTGCTCGCGAATAGCCGCTAATTTAGCGCGGCGCTCGGCAACCAACTTGTTTTCTTCGTTGGTGTTAGTATTGGTATTGTTGTTGGCGCTACTGCTGTCTTCAGACATAATAAAACTCGTTGCTGGCATGGTGTCCGACATTTATTATCAGACGCTAATAATGTTTGTAGGTGCTATAAGCCCATCTTTAAAGAGGCTTCAATAAACTGATCCAAGTCACCGTCTAATACGTTCTGACAATTACTGGTTTGCACGTTAGTGCGTAAATCTTTAATCCGCTGGTCATCTAATACATAGGAGCGAATTTGACTGCCCCAACCGATATCGGCTTTATTGTCTTCCATCGATTGTGCTGCTTCATTCCGCTTCATCATTTCCATTTCATAAAGCTTAGCCTTTAATTGCTTCATCGCCGAATCACGGTTTTTATGCTGCGAACGCTGGCTTTGACACTGCACCACAATACCCGAAGGCACATGGGTAATACGTACCGCCGAGTCAGTTTTGTTAACGTGCTGACCACCTGCACCACTGGCTCGATAGGTATCAGTGCGTAAATCTGCAGGGTTAATATCGATATCGATATTGTCATCCACTTCCGGCGAAACAAATACCGAAGCAAAAGAAGTATGGCGACGACTACCGGAATCAAAGGGCGATTTCCTCACCAAACGATGAACACCTGTTTCAGTGCGCAACCAACCAAAAGCATAATCGCCACTAAACTGTATGGTGGCGCTTTTAATCCCCGCCACATCGCCGTCAGAGGCTTCCATCAATTCAGTTTTAAAGCCTTTAGCTTCACCCCAGCGCAAATACATCCGACAGATCATCTCTGCCCAATCTTGCGCCTCAGTACCACCGGAGCCCGATTGAATTTCCAAAAAAGCGTTATTGGCATCCATATCTCCGGAGAACATCCGCCGGAACTCTAATATCGATAAATGACTATTTAGACCTTCTAACTCAGCCTCAACATCAGCAACGGTTTCGGCATCTTGCTCTTCCAAAGCCATCTCTAACAACTCCGTGGCATCGACCAAGCCGTTATTTAACGTATCAATGGTATTGACCACCTCTTCAAGAGAGGCGCGCTTGCGACCTAACTCCTGCGCCCGATCGGGGTCATTCCACACCGTCGGTTCTGCAAGATCCAGCTCAACTTCCGTTAACTGCTCTTTCTTGTCCTCATAGTCAAAGATACCCCCTGAGGACTTCCGTCCTCTCAGAGAGATCTTTAATTCGCTGCTTTATCGCGCCGACTTCAATCATGGCAGGCTGTTACCTTAGAGCGTGTATGTGTTTGTCCTAATGCCATATGACTATCTCATATCATGTCATATGCACAAGGCGCGGCATTTTACAGCAAGGCCACAGGCAGGTAAATCTAAGTCGCCAGGCAATAGCCTAAACTCTTTGCAGTTTGCTACGGTCGGTATGGTCAAATTTGCGGCCATATATATCGAGAAAAGTGGTTTGCGAATAACTCATCTCATCGCCACTGACTTCAAGATCAATTTGATAAGCGGTTGTTCTGGCGATATCACGCATAAACGGCGACTGCACCACCCCCCAATCACTACCCTCCTCTGAGCGCACACTGAGCTGATAGCCACCGGCATTACCAGACGCAGTACCACTTGCAACTAAAGACAATGCACGAGGAATACCAGTCATTTTAGAGACTCCCGAACAGATCATCGAATGATTTTTATCAATGCTACTGATAGCCTCAGCCAATAGTATGATCCATACAAAGATTTACGTTTCTAGGCCTTTTATTCTATGTGGATACCGTTAGGATACAGACCTTTGTAAATAGATTCCCACTAAATGGGAACGTTCGCTCGGAGATAGCTCAATGTCAGCTTATGATTTCACTCTATTAATTCATATTATCTTATTTTGCTACTGGCTTGGCGGTGATATTGGTGTTTTCTATTCCAGTAAGTTTGTGGTCGACCCATCATTACAACGGGAAACACGCTTGATCGCCACCAAGATCATGATGGGCTGCGATTTGATCCCCAAAATCTGCATGACATTAATGCTAACCGTTGGCGGTATTCTCAGTGAACTTCACGGCATCGCCCATCCGACATGGCAAATGGTAGGTATTGTACTATTGGGACCCTTCTGGTTAACCGTTGTACTGATATTGCACTTCAAGCATGATGCTAAATTTATTCCAGCGCTGACCAAGTTTGATTTTTATTTCCGCTGTCTGATCGTGGTTGGCTTAATCGTATCAACCTCGTATTCATGGTTAACTGGCCGCTTGGCCGACGACCCATGGATGGCGGGTAAATTATTGATGTTCGCCTTTTTGGTATTCTGCGGCTTGATGATTCGGGTGGGGCTGAAAGATTTTGGCGCCAGCTATGGCAAGATCATCCAGGACACCGTCACCGATGAAGATAACCAGAAAATGATTGCCAGCCTTGACCGAGTAAGACCTTGGGTTTACGCGATATGGGTTGGCTTGGTTATCGAAGCAACCCTGGGTATCGTGCAGCCCGGCAGCCCTGAGCAAGCCGCTGTTCTAAGCAGCCCAGCAGCTTTAGTCGCGCAATCGCTGAGTTAAGTTATTTTATAATCGACAATAGGCTTTGCGCATATTCCGCAGCCTCCCGCCCCATACTGGTCAGATAACCGCCATCGCTCTGAGAAATAAGTGCTTTGGCGTAAAGCCTTTCCGCAGCGGCAACCACCTCTGGGGACGCGCTGCTGACGTGTATCTTCAGCCCTTCTTGGGTAGTAGCAAGGTTATATTTAGCAAGAATATTTAACTCTTCGATCATTTCGTCGGTATACAGCATAATTTCACCACACTCCGTTAGTTAAAACATCATGGCAGCAACGCTGCCACATAAAGTCATCGCAAACAAAAACCATTTCAATGTTTCCGGCTTTGCACTGATTGCAAATTTAACCGCAATTTGAGCTCCGGCCATCGTGCCAGAGGCCAATATTAATCCTGGTAGCCACAATACTTGATCGCGAAGCACAAACAACAACAAAGCCAAACTTGTAAAGGCAAAGGTGCAAGCGACTTTTAAAGCATTGGTCCTTACCAGATCATAGCGCAGCGAGCCCGCAAGCGCAGCAATCAATATAAAACCAACTCCCGCCTGAACAAAACCACCGTATAGACCTGCTACAAACATCCAAACAAAAGCTGCTCGCCGATTTTTCATTTTAAAAGGCAGCGTGCCAGCCGGTGGCGAGATAATCTCCGGCCGCGCCAGCATCACCACTGTCATGCCAAGCATGGCCGTCAACAACAGCGGCTTCAAATAACCTGCTGGCGCATAGGATGCGGCGATAGCGCCGATGATACCGCCTACTATGGTGGGAATTAAAATGGGAACGAGATCATCGGTTGGAAGTTTTTTATGATGATGAAAACCGCGCAGGGCCACCAGATTTTGCAGCACCACGCCCACTCGATTGGTGGCGTTAGCAATATCCGCCGGCATACCCATTACCATCAACGCAGGTAAGGTTAGATTAGAACCGCCGCCGGCCAATGTATTAACAACGCCAGCCACTAAACCGGTGATCAGTAACAACAGCACATACTCGATGCCGATATCCATTTAGCTGCCTTAGTAATTACTCGTTAATTGCATAAAACCGATGGCATGTTTGGCTAATAACTCGGGATAATCTTCCAGTACAAACAAACCGGCATTGGCAATAGTAGCATGGGGCTGATCGCAAGTTCCGAGGATATATGGATGCGACCACATTTATTACAGCCGTGTAATTATTGGTTTTATTATTTAAAGTCAGCCACTTCTTTTTTAACCGCCGATGATAGACTACGCGTTAACATTACAGCTTTGTCTGTAGCTAGCGCTAGAGGCGAAAACTGTAAGCGCATGGATTTTGTGGTCCACCAATGAGGCGACCCATCCGCCACTATCGTTAGCTTTTTTTCTTCACCCGCCATCAACGTGAGTGTTTCGGGCTGCACACTAATAACCGAATATTGACGACCGTCGGTATCGTCAACGACAAGGTCAGCAGGGTTAAACGATAATTCCAGTGACTGCTGAGCCGTTTTATCTAAGCTCAGCACCACAGTAAAAACGGAGCGTGTTTTCTTGCTGGAGCTTTTCTGTTTTTTCACCCGCTTGGTTTCAATTTGTAGCTGTTCGATACGCAACCGCAATGCGCTATCACTGATCAGGGCAGTGTCTCTATCTCCGCTGAGCGAAACCTGCTCGCCGCTATACAGCCATGTGCCGTCAGCTTTTAAGCGCAGCCGCTTACCGTTGGCATCAGTGGCAAAACGATCTTCGGAAATAAACGTCCAACTACCATCGGCTTTTAATTGTACCTCACGGCCATCATCGCTAATCACTTGTTCAGCAACAGCTAAGGTAGGTAAAACAGCCAGCACGACGACTAACAACATGTGCATCAAAAAAACCCCATTAAAGTTAAGCTTTCGGTAAGGTAACACCGGTTTGGCCTTGATACTTACCGCCGCGATCTTTGTAGCTAACATCACAGACTTCATCAGACTCAAAGAACAACATTTGCGCCACACCTTCGTTGGCATAGATTTTTGCTGGCAAGGTAGTGGTGTTAGAAAATTCGAGCGTCACATGACCTTCCCACTCTGGCTCTAAAGGCGTGACATTAACGATAATGCCGCAGCGAGCATAAGTCGACTTACCTAAACAAATGGTCAACACACTGCGTGGGATACGAAAAAACTCTACCGTCCGTGCCAACGCAAACGAGTTGGGCGGGATAATACATTCATTGGCTTTAATATCAACAAAGCTGGCTTCATCAAAGTTCTTGGGGTCAACCGTGGCTGAGTGTACGTTGGTGAAAATTTTAAATTCATCTGCGCAGCGTACGTCATAGCCATAGCTTGATGTACCGTAAGAAATCAACCGCTCACCGGCTTCGTTATAACGAACCTGCGCCGCCTCAAATGGCTCGATCATGCCCTCGTTTTCGGCCATACGACGAATCCAATGATCTGATTTTATACTCATAAAAAACTATCCAATAACAAAAATATCTGTGGGTTTCTACTGCGGCTGAACATCATAGCCACAGATCTAAATAGAAGCCAGCAAGGCCTCAATCATTGTTGATCATTATAGTAGGAAACGCCTTTGCACTCTCGGTATTGTTGGCCAATTGCGCCGCCATATTACGAGCAATGTCAGCATAGAGCTGCGCTTCAGGGCTATCGGGCTCGGCGACCACGGTGGGGGCACCTTCATCAACCTGCTGACGAATTTTAAGCGACAACGGCAATGCTCCGAGCACTGGCACATTATAATCAGCGGCAATACGATCACCGCCGCCAGAACCAAATATATGTTCATGATGACCGCATTCAGAGCAAATATGCACCGCCATATTTTCCACCACACCCAATACCGGAACATCAACCTTATTGAACATTTCGATGCCCTTTTGCGCATCCAGCAATGCGATATCCTGCGGCGTGGTAACAATAACAGCACCGGCAAGCTTGGCTTTTTGAGTCAAGGTCAATTGAATATCACCCGTACCCGGTGGCATATCGATAATTAGATAGTCCAGCTCCCCCCACCAGGTTTGTCCCAGCAATTGATTCAAAGCACCGCCGGCCATCGGGCCACGCCAGACCATCGGCGTTTTATCGGTCACCAAGTAACCCATCGACATGGTTTTTAAACCGTGCGCTTCAACCGGCAGTAAGAATTGCTGGCCCTCTTCGCCCGCATGCTGACCGGGCCGTTGATCGGCGGCAATACCCAGCATCAACTGCTGACTGGGGCCATATATATCCGCATCCAACAAACCGACTTTAGCGCCGTCCGCTGCCAGCGCTAATGCTAAGTTGACCGAGGTGGTGGATTTACCAACACCGCCTTTACCCGAGGCGATGGCGATGATGTTTTTTACTTTTTCCATATTGCGCATATCGCGCTGGCTAGTGATCGATGGAATATGCCAATCAATAGTAATCTCTGCCTGATCCACACCCGGTAGTTGCACAAGCAAAGCGGTAATCTCAGCCTGCATCGCTTGGCGAATTGACGCCACCGCAAAGCCAAGCGTGATGGTGACACTAACTTTGCCGCCCTCAATACCAATCTGTTGAATGACATTAGCGGCCAGCAAATTCTGCTGCAGATGAGGAATGATGTAATGCTGCAGGGCTTCTTCAACCTGCACTTGGCTCAGTTCTGACATAGTTACTCCGGTGTACAACTTAACGCTTAAAAATTGGCTGCCAGCGACCTTATCAAGGCCCGCAGCGCGAAATTGCCAGTATTTTACGCAAGCTGCGAGCAAAGCTCAAAAATAATAACTGAAACAGCGATTTAGAGGGCTTTTGACTAATGAAAAGCGGGGCCAAAACCGCTATAGTTCCCGTTTTTACTGAAACCATGTAAATAACACTATGACTGTTAAAGCTCGCCGCAACATTTTAGTCACCAGCGCCCTGCCTTATGCCAATGGCTCCTTGCATTTGGGTCATTTGCTAGAAACCATTCAAACTGATATTTGGGTACGTTTCCAACAGCAGCGCGGCCACGATTGTATCTACATCTGTGCTGACGATGCCCATGGCACAGCGATTATGCTGACTGCAGAAAAAAACGGCATCAG
This sequence comes from Oceanicoccus sp., assembly GCA_051277205.1. GTDB lineage: Bacteria > Pseudomonadota > Gammaproteobacteria > Pseudomonadales > Dasaniaceae > Oceanicoccus. Next base: position 16,095 of record JBNMPW010000011.1, read on the forward strand.
CCCCGAACAGCAAATAGCCAATGTCCAGGCCGAGCATGAAAAAGACTTTGCCGGTTTTATAATTGGCTTCGATAACTATCATTCAACCCATTCCGATGAAAACAAACACTATTCTGAGTTGATTTATAAAAAATTGCGCGACAACGGTCATATCGCTAGCCGTGAAATCACCCAGCTATTCGACCCTGAGAAACAATTATTTCTCGCCGACCGTTATGTAAAAGGCAGCTGCCCAAAATGTAGAACCGCTGATCAGTACGGCGATAACTGCGAAGCTTGTGGTGCAACCTACAGCCCCGCTGATTTAATTGATCCCAAGTCGACAATCTCTGGCGCCACCCCCATTGAAAAAGCGTCCACCCATTATTTTTTCAAACTACCAGCCTTTGAGGACATGTTGAAAGAGTGGACTACCAGTGGCCGACTGCAAAAAGAAATCGCTAACAAATTAAGCGAATGGCTTGATGCCGGCCTGCAGGAATGGGATATTTCTCGCGACGCGCCATATTTTGGTTTTGAGATCCCGGACGCGCCTGGCAAATATTTTTATGTGTGGCTGGATGCTCCGATTGGCTATATGGCCAGTTTACAAAACTATTGCAACCGCGAAGGTCGCAACTTCAACGATTATTGGCAGGCTGACTCGACAGCCGAGCTTTATCATTTTATCGGCAAGGACATCATTAATTTTCATGGACTATTTTGGCCGGCGATGCTGGAATCTGCTGGTTACCGCAAGCCGAGTGCAGTTTATGTGCATGGTTTTGTTACCGTTAACGGTCAAAAGATGTCAAAATCTCGCGGCACTTTTATCAAAGCCTCCACCTACCTCGAACATTTAGATGCCGAGTACCTGCGCTACTACTACGCTGCCAAACTATCTGCTGGGGTCGACGACATTGACCTCAACATGGAAGATTTTGTACAACGAGTAAACTCGGATTTGGTCGGCAAGGTTGTTAATATTGCCTCTCGCTCCGCCAAATTTATTAGCAAGGGCAATGATGGCGTAATGAGTGCCGAGCTGGATAACCCAGAATTGTGGGACCAAGCGGTGGGGAAAAGTAGCGAGATCGCCGAACTCTACGAGCAGCGTGAATACAGCAAAGCGATTCGTGAAATCATGGCATTGGCCGATGCCACTAACGAATACTTCGATGGTCAAGAGCCGTGGAAGCTGGCAAAAGAAGAAGGGAAAGAGCAACAAGTTGTCGCCATTGCGTCACAGTGCGTCAACCTATTCCGACTGATCATAATGTACTTGCAACCAATATTACCGGCCACCGCCGACAAAGCCTACGCCTTTCTCAATAGCGAATTGGTTTGGAATGATGATCTGCAACCACTACTCAATCATCGGATCAATAAATTCAAACCATTGATGACACGCATTGATAAAGACAAAGTCGACGCCATGTTAGAGGCCAGCAAGGACACCCAAAAATCCGTCATTGCTAGCAATAACGGCGGCAAAAGCAGCAAGAAGGCCAGCAAAGACCCAACCGACAAGACTATCGTCTTTGATGACTTTGCCAAAGTGGATATGCGTATTGCCAAAATCATTGCAGCCAATCATGTAGAAGGCGCCGACAAATTACTACAATTGACTCTCGATGTCGGCGAGCTCGGCCAGAAGAATGTGTTTTCCGGCATAAAGGCTGCTTATCAACCCGAAGACTTAGTCGGCAAACTCACCGTGATGGTGGCTAATTTAGCGCCACGGAAAATGAAATTTGGTATCTCTGAAGGCATGGTATTAGCCGCAGGCCCCGGTGGTAGCGACATCTGGCTACTGGAGCCACATGATGGCGCCCAGCCTGGTATGCAAGTAAAATAGTTGATAAATATGCACACAAAAATGACTCAATTCGTTAGCTTTAAAGGCCGTTTTAGCAGCCTGACAGTGGTCACGAATGTGGTAAATTGTTCTTTCAAGAATAACACGACAGGTATTAGCCGCTAATGCTGGCAGATTATTCCCTACTATTGATCGGTGCCATTCTGGTCAACAACTTTGTGTTGGTACAGTTCCTAGGACTGTGTCCATTTATGGGTGTGTCCAATAAGCTGGAAACGGCTATCGGTATGTCCAGCGCTACCACCTTTGTGCTCACACTCGCCTCCATCGTTAGCTGGCTGACCTACAACTGGTTATTACTGCCGCTGGGTTTGGAATATCTAAAGACCATTTCGTTTATTTTAGTGATTGCAGTGGTAGTGCAATTCACCGAAATGGTGGTGCGAAAAAGCAGCCCCATGCTCTATAAAGTGCTGGGCGTGTTTTTGCCACTGATCACTACTAATTGCGCAGTACTCGGTGTCGCCTTGCTCAACATCAACAAACAACACAGCTTTTTAGAGTCGGCCTTTTACGGCTTTGGTGCCGCGCTGGGTTTCTCCCTAGTACTGGTGTTATTCGCCGCCATGCGCGAGCGTTTGGCGGTAGCCGATGTGCCAACGCCATTTAAAGGGGCCGCCATTGGTATGATCACCGCTGGTTTAATGTCACTAGCCTTTATGGGCTTTGCGGGCTTGGTATAGGTGAAACGAATCAGTGTTTGAACTCATTAGCCAACAGCCTTTCACCGCCGCGATTATTGCCTTGTTGATATTGGGCATACCTTTTGGTGCGCTACTCGGCTTCGCCGCGGTCAAGTTCAAAGCCGAAGGCGACCCTATCGCTGACCAGATCGAGTCGTTGCTACCACAAACTCAATGTGGACAGTGTAGTTTCCCGGGCTGCCGTCCCTATGCTGAAGCCATTGCCAACGGCGAAGCCATCAACAAATGTCCACCCGGTGGCGAAAGTACCATTCAAGCCTTGGCTGATTTGTTAGATGTTGAAGCGCTTCCGCTGGATGCCGAGCACGGCGAAGAAAGCGTCAAGACCGTTGCCTATATCCGCGAGGATGAATGCATTGGCTGCACTAAATGTATTCAAGCCTGCCCAGTCGATGCCATTCTCGGTGCCGCCAAACAAATGCATACGGTGATTGTCAGCGAGTGCACCGGTTGTGATCTCTGTGTCGAGCCCTGCCCAGTTGATTGCATTGATATGCTTCCGGTTGCCACCACGCTGCAAAGCTGGCGTTGGCAGCTGCCCAAGCCATCAGAAATTATTGCCACAGACCGTGAACAAACAAACAGCGATGAGGTGGCCGCGTGAGAAAAATTTGGGATATCCATGGCGGCGTTCACCCAGAACAAAATAAACAACAATCTAATCAAACGCCGATTAGCTTTGCAGGTATTCCCCAGCATTTGGTTTTCCCCCTGTCACAACATATTGGTGCGCCGGCTGTGGCCATTGTCGAGCCGGGCCAAAAAGTATTGAAAGGCGAAATGATTGCCGCCGCTAAAGGTTTTGTGAGTGTACCGGTGCATGCCTCAACCTCCGGCGAAATAATAGCTATCGAACAACGACAAATTCCGCACCCTTCAGGCATGTCAGCACCCTGTATCGTATTAATGCCTGACGGCCTTGAGCAATGGGTTGAACACAGTGGGGTTGAAGATTTTCGCAGCCTCGATAAAAAAGAATTGCTAGAACGCATTCGCAATGCCGGTATTGCAGGTATGGGGGGTGCCGGTTTTCCCGCTGCGGTAAAACTGGGGGTGCGCGACGACCAAGTTATCGAAACCCTTATTATCAATGGCACCGAGTGCGAGCCCTATATCACCGCTGACGATATGTTAATGCGCGAGCGGGCGGCAGAAATTATTAGTGGTGCCGAAATTCTGCAACATTTGATCAATCCAACCAAGCAAACCTTGATTGGCGTTGAAGACAACAAGCCCGAAGGTATTGCCGCATTGCAAGCCGCCGCCGCCGGCAGCAGCGTTGAAATTGTTAGCTTCCCCACCAAATATCCTTCTGGCGGTGAAAAGCAACTGATCCAAATTCTTACCGGTAAAGAGGTACCCTCTGGCGGCCTACCCGCAAGCGTAGGTGTTGTCTGCCAGAATATTGGGACCACAGTCGCCATCTTTAAGGCCATCACCCAAGGCGAACCATTAATTTCCAGAATCACTACTGTCACCGGTGAGGCCTGTCAGCAACAGCGCAACTTTGAAGTTTTGCTAGGCACACCAGTACAGCATTTACTCGATCTCTGTCAGTTTGATGAAAAAAAATGCTCGCGCTTGATCATGGGCGGTCCAATGATGGGCTTTAGTCTTTTAGACACTCAGGTACCCATCGTCAAAGCCACTAACTGTATTCTCGCCCCTAGCGCACAAGAGCTGGCGGCTCCCGAACCAGCACAGGCCTGTATTCGCTGCGGTCTTTGCGAGCAAGCATGCCCTGCATCGTTATTGCCGCAGCAACTTTACTGGTTTGCCCGCGGTAAAGAGCATGAAAAACTGGAAGCCCACAATCTCGCCGACTGCATAGAATGTGGTGCCTGCTCCTACGCCTGTCCCAGTAATATCCCGCTGGTACAATATTACCGCGCCTCCAAAGCTGAAATTCGCCAACAAAAACAAGACGCGATTAAATCTGAGCAATCGAAAGTGCGATTTGAGGCCAGACAAGAGCGCCTCGAACAACAGGACCGAGATAAAGAGGCCAAACGCAAAGCGCGCAAAGCCGCCGCTGAAGCCCGCGCGGCTAGCAGTGCGGTGGATGGTAAAGGCGATGCAATTCAAGACGCCGTTGATCGCGCCAAGGCCAAAAAAGCGGCTGCCAGTAGCACCGCCGATATTGCAGCAATTGAACCAAGCCCTGCCCTCGCTACTGACGCCGCTCAAGCGGCGATTGCAAAAGCCATGGAGAAACGCGCCGCTGGTGGGCGTGAAACGCCCACTCATGCGAGTTTAGAAAAAGCACTGGCCGCGATTGAAAAACGCTTGGCTGCCGCCACAGAAAAAATGCAACAAGCAGAGCTCGATGGAGCTGATACCGTGGCCGCATTTCGCATCGGCGTCGAGAAAACCATCGCCAAGCAGCAGCAAGCCAAACAAGCATTAGACGAGTTCATCGCGCAAAATCCGCAATCGACAGCGACTAGCACGCCCTCTGTATCCGGCGATGCCGCGCATGACGCGATTGCCCGCGCGCTGGCAAAACGCGATGCCGCCAGCAGCATGACCGATGAGCAACGATTACAAAATGCCGCTGCATCAATCAAAAAACGTTTAGATAAAGCACGACAAAAACTGCTAGAAGCACAGCAGCAAGGTAGCGATACGGTAGACATTTTGACCACCACTGTCACCAAAATGGAACAAAAACTGGTCGACGCTGAGCAAGCGTATGCCAGCTACCAAACTGAACAGCAGCAACCAACGAGTAACTAACAAACGACTATGGCATTGCTAAACATAACATCTCCACACGCCAGTGGCTCGCTCAATACAGCGCGGGTTATGCAATTGGTATTGCTGGCCACAGTACCCGGCATCTTGGCTTTGAGCTGGCATTTTGGCTGGGGCACCTTGGTTAATATTTTGTTCGCCGCCATTGCTGCATTGAGTGCAGAGGCGCTGGTACTGTATTTAAGAAAACGCCCCATTGGCTTTTATTTAAAAGATTGCAGTGCATTAGTAACCGCGGTGTTACTGGCGGTAGCGATGCCACCCTATTCGCCCTGGTGGTTAATTTTAGTCGGCGTCGGCTTTTCTATTTTAATTGCCAAACACTTATATGGTGGTATGGGCTACAACCCATTCAACCCGGCCATGGTCGGCTATGTGGTGTTGCTGATTTCATTTCCGGTAGAAATGACAACATGGGCAGCGCCTAGACAGGCTTTTGATGGTCAGCTACCAGGCTTGGTAGATGCTCTTAGTGCATTACTTGTCGGCCGCGAGGCGGTGCTCGCCTTTGCCATTGACGGTATCACCATGGCGACACCATTAGATGTATTAAAACAAAACAATAGTCTATTGGTCGCCGATCTGTGGCAGCAGAACAAACAGTTTGGTCAATGGGCCGGTCTCGGCTGGGAATGGGTTAACATCGGTTTTCTAGCGGGCGGTCTATTTCTGTTATGGCAAAGGGTATTTACTTGGCATGCTCCAATCAGCATGCTTATTAGCCTGACATTGATGTCGGCAATTTTTTACGATAGTGGCAGCTCTGCATCTGGCGGCTCACCTCTGTTCCATCTGCTCAGCGGTGCTACTATGTTCGGCGCATTTTTTATTGTCACTGACCCGGTAACCTCTGCCGTATCGACCCGTGGTCGAATTTTTTACGGCGCGCTGATTGGTATTTTGCTCTACATTATTCGCGTTTGGGGCAACTACCCAGACGCCATTGCCTTTGCCGTATTGCTGATGAACTTTGCTGCACCGCTACTGGATAACTACACCAAGCCGCGTAGTTATGGTCATCGTAGTAATAAGCCACCGAATAATTCCAGTGGAGGCAACTAAATATGCTCGGTGAATCTATTTTTCGCAATGCTTTGTTGCTGGGCCTGTTTGCTGTTGTAACTACAGGAATCATTGCTGGTACCTATTTGACATCTCAGGACGAAATCCGCGAAAACATTCGCCAAGCAGAAGAAAAAGCGTTACTAGAAATCGTACCTAAATCACGCCATAACAACGCTATGCTTGATGACTCCCACCCTATAGATGACAAGGAATTACTCGGTCTGCGCGAGCAAAAGAAATATTACATCGCCCGTCAAGACGGCGAAGCGGTAGCCGTTATTTTCCCCGCCACTGCGCGCGAAGGATATACCGGTGATATCGACCTTATTATTGGGGTTAATATCGACGGTACTATCGCCGGCGTGCGAACCTTATCTCACCGCGAAACACCGGGCCTAGGCGATGCGGTTGACCGCAAAAAGAGCGCATGGATCGATGGCTTTAATGGTAAATCGCTGCTAAATCCAACCGCCGAACTTTGGAAAGTGAAAAAAGACAAAGGCGTTTTTGACCAATTTACCGGCGCTACCATTACTCCTCGGGCCGTCACCAAAACAGTGCTGCAAACACTGCAATATTTCACCCGTAACCAGCATCAACTATTGGCTCCTGCTATCCAGGCTGAATCAGCCGTACCTAAACCTACTGAGGTGACCGCTAATGAGTGACACCAACTATAAAGAACTGTCACTGAATGGGCTTTGGAAAAATAACCCCGCCATCGTGCAACTGTTAGGACTGTGTCCATTACTGGCGGTGACCGGCTCCGTGATCAATGCCATCGGCATGGGCTTGGCAACCATGATGGTGCTTACCATATCTAACAGCTGCGTATCATTAATCCGCGGAGTGGTCTCCGATGCTGTGCGCCTGCCCGCTTTTGTGATGATTATTGCAGCCGCAGTAACCTGTATTGAATTGATAATGCAGGCTTATGCTTACGAGCTTTATCAAATACTGGGCATCTTCTTGCCATTGATTACTACCAACTGCGTTATCCTAGGTCGCGCCGACGCCTATGCCAGTAAGAATTCACTGCTGCCCGCAATGTATGATGGTTTCATTATGGGTGCTGGTTTTATGGTGATTTTGGTATTATTAGGTGCGCTGCGAGAATTAATCGGTACCGGCGCATTGTTTAATAATATGGACTTGTTATTTGGCGAAGCGGCGAAGGGCTGGAAGCTGGTAATCTTTAGTGACTACAAACAATTTCTATTAGCGATTCTACCTCCCGGTGCGTTTATTTTTACCGGCCTAATTATCGCTTTCAAAAATCTGATAGACACCAAAATAAAACAACGCCAGGATGCACTGAAAGAAACACCCGCCACCGGTTCAAAACGAGTGCGGGTTACCGGCCATATTTCTTAAGCGATTTGTTTTCCCCGCGCATAAAAAAACGCGCTGCTATTTCACATGACATAATCCATATGAAATAGCAGCGCGTTTTGATTGTGCCTGTTAAACGCTACATAACCATCTTTCTGATATCGCCTAACACATCTGCCAAGTAGGTGAAGAAACGTCCAGCATCACCGCCATTAATAGCTCGGTGGTCGTAGGATAATGACAACGGCAGCATTTTTGCGGGTACAAACTCGCTGCCATTCCACAGCGGCTTAACAGTCAATCTCGACACCCCAAGTATTGCCACTTCAGGGGCATTAACAATGGGGGTAAAGCCTAGGCCACCGATACCACCAAGACTGGAAATGCTGAAACAACCACCCTGCATATCAGCAGGTTTCAGTTTACGGTTCTTCGCCTTATCAGCTAGCTCGGCAATTTCTGCTGCCAACGCCCAAATAGATTTTTTATCTGCGTCACGAATGACCGGCACTACCAAACCGGCCGGTGTATCTACCGCTATGCCAATGTTGATATAGTGCTTATATACCATCTGTTCGCCATCTTCATGCAGAGAGGCATTAAACTTAGGGTGCTCTGACAACGCCTTAGCGCAAGCTTTAACCAAAAAAGGCATCGGTGTGATTTTTAAACCGCGACGCTCTGCCTCCGCTTTAAGGCCTTTACGAAAGTCTTCTAACTCGGTGATATTAGCATCATCGAACTGGGTAACATGGGGCACATTGAGCCAGTTACGCTGCATGTTATGCGCGGTGAGTTTATGAATTTTAGTGAGCGGCTCTACAGTAATCTCACCAAACTGACTAAAGTCTATCGCCGGAATAGCCGGGATACCGGCACCGCTGCCGCCTTTGGTAGGAGCTGCTGTTAACGCTGTTTTTACATAAGACTTGAGATCATCTTTAGACACCCGACCGCGAGGACCACTGCCGCCTACTTCAGTTAACTCAACGCCCATTTCGCGTGCCAAACGACGTACCGCAGGCCCCGCATAAATAGAACTATCGGTAGATTTGCTCGGCACCGCTTTAACTATCGCCGGCTCAGTAATTACTGGCCCTGAAGACGCTACTGGCGCAGCTGCTGCTACCGACTCAGCGGGGGCTGCTACAGCAGCTGTTACAGGCGCTGCAGAAGCGACCACCTCAATCTGTAGAATCTCTCCGCCCTCTGAGATGACATCGCCTTCTTTAACGGCAACAGATAGCACTTTACCCGCCATCGGCGCGGGTACTTCCATTGATGATTTATCTGTTTCCAGCACCACCATAGAATCGCCTTCGGCAATCTCATCGCCAGCGCTAACGCAGACTTCAATCACATCAACATTTTCTGCTCCGCCAATATCCGGTACCGACACCACTTCAATGCTGGTCGCACTGACTGTGACAGGAGCAGGTTCGGCAGGGGCGGCAACGACTTCGGGCGCAGGCGCGGCTATCGTTTCAGTAGCAACTGGCGCATCACTGACCGCAGCAGTTTCCGTTTCCGTTTCCGTTTCCATCTCTAGGATAACATCACCTTCAGACAGAGAGTCACCATCGCTAACATTGATCGATAGCACAGTACCCGCCAACGGGGACGGCACTTCCATAGAGGCTTTATCAGTCTCCAACACCACTAACGAGTCTTCTAAGGCGACTTGATCACCAACAGCCACACAGATCTCGATTACCTCAACACCATCAGCACCGCCGAGGTCGGGTACTTTTACAATTTCTTTAGTCACGCTTTAATCCTGTATAAATAGTTAGCAAATCATCGGGTCTCGTTTGTCGCCAGCAATGCCGTATTTCTTGGCAGCTTCGGTAACGACGGAAACATCAATTTTACCTTCATCAACCAGCGATCTAAGCGCGGCCAATACAACAAAATAACGATCGACTTCAAAATGATAACGCAGCTGAGCGCGCGTGTCCGACCGACCAAAGCCATCAGTACCTAACACTCGATATTGACGACGAATAAACGGCGCTATTTGCTCTCCGTAAGACTTCATGTAATCAGTCGCGCAAATTACTGGCCCGTCATGATCTTGTAATTGCTCAGCGACAAACGATTTACGTTGTGGCTTATCTGGGTTCAATAAATTCCAACGATCGACAGCCATGCCTTCACGGCGCAACTCATTAATACTGGTCATACTCCAAACATCAGCATCAACATCATATTCATCCCGCAAGATTATCGCAGCCAGCTGCACTTCACGCAAAATAGAACCGCTACCCATCAATTGTACGCGATGCTTTTTAGCATTTTTGCCGGTCTTAACTTGCTCTATTAAATACATACCCTTAATGATATTTTCTTCACAACCCTCGGGCATATCGGTGTGGTGATAATTTTCATTTTCTACGGTGATGTAATAGAAACAGTTTTCTTTGTCGCTATACATGCGTTTCAAACCATGCTGAATAATGACCGCTAGCTCATAAGAATAGGTCGGATCATAAGCTACGCAGTTAGGGATCATATTGGCCATCAATAAACTATGACCATCCTGATGCTGCAAGCCTTCACCATTAAGCGTCGTACGTCCCGCCGTGGCCCCTAACAAAAAGCCTCTGGCTTGAGTATCACCGGCTGCCCATGCCAAATCCATAATCCGCTGAAAACCAAACATTGAGTAGAAAATATAAAAAGGAATCATCGGAAAACTGTGATTACTGTAAGAAGTGGCTGCCGCTAACCAAGCAGAAAAGGCGCCCGCCTCATTGATACCCTCTTCCAGTATCTGTCCTTGTTTATCTTCTTTGTAATACATGATCTGATCAGCATCATGCGGGGTATATCGCTGCCCCTGAGAAGAGTAAATACCGAGCTGACGGAACATCCCTTCCATGCCGAAGGTACGTGCCTCATCCGGTACAATCGGCACTATCCGGTGGCCGATCTTTTTATTCTTGGTAAGGGTCGACAGCAACCGAACAAAAGCCATAGTGGTCGAAATCTCACGCTTACCACTGCCTTTCAACTGCGCCTTGAAATCCTCTAACGGGGGTGTTTCCAAAGCATCAAAGTCGGCTTTACGAGACGGTAAATAACCGCCCAATTCTTGTCGACGGTTTTGCATATAGACCATTTCCGGGCTATCAGCAGCAGGCTTATAGTATGGAACACTGGACAAATCATCATCGCCGATGGGCAACGCGTAGCGGTCGCGGAATTTTTTTAAGCTTTCAATATCGAGCTTTTTCAAGGAGTGAGTTTCATTCTGAGCTTCACCCGCCTCGCCCATGCCATAACCTTTCACGGTCATCGCCAATACCACCGTGGGGTGACCTTTGGTCTCAACAGCTTGTGAATAGGCCGCATACACTTTATAAGGATCATGACCGCCGCGATTCAGGTGCATGATGTCGTCATCGGAAAGGTCTTTAACTAACTCCAGTAACTCTGGATACTTACCAAAGAAATGCTCACGGGTATAGGCACCACCGTTGGCTTTGTAGTTCTGAAGCTCACCGTCGCAAACTTCGTTCATGCGCTTTGTAAGTAAGCCAGTTTTATCTTTTTCTAATAAGGCGTCCCAATGGCGACCCCAAATAACTTTAATAACATTCCAACCAGCACCACGAAAAACACCCTCAAGCTCTTGGATAATTTTGCCATTACCCCTCACAGGGCCATCCAACCTCTGTAAATTACAGTTAACCACAAAGATCAAATTATCCAGCCGCTCACGACCGGCCAATGAAATCGCACCTAAAGATTCAGGCTCATCACACTCACCATCACCTAGAAATGCCCATACTTTACGGTTACTGTGGTCTACCAATTCTCGGCTCTGCTGATACTTCATCACATGCGCTTGATAAATCGCCTGAATCGGACCAAGCCCCATAGAAACCGTTGGGAATTGCCAGTAGTCAGGCATCAACCAAGGGTGCGGATACGACGATAATCCATTACCGCCAACTTCGCGGCGGAAATTATCCAGTTTCTCTTCACTTAAGCGCCCCTCAAGATAGGAGCGTGCATACATGCCCGGCGCACTGTGGCCCTGATAGTAGATCAGGTCACCAGGACCGTTGTCGTTTCCTTTGAAGAAATAGTTAAAGCCAATATCGTAAAGCGTTGCGGCGGATGAGAAGGAAGAAATATGCCCCCCCAAACCCTCGTCGTTGTCATTGGCGCGCATTACCATCGCCAAGGCATTCCAGCGGATTAAAGAACGAATACGGCGCTCCATAAATAAGTCACCGGGCATACGGCGCTCATCCATTGGTTTGATGGTATTACGAAATGGCGTAGTGATAGAAGATGGAACTTGAGTGCCTGACTGGGCAGCTTTCTCTGCCAGTGTTTTTATTAAAAAAGTCGCCCTTTCCGGCCCTTTATCTAATGCTAAAACGTCATTTAAAGCCTCTAGCCATTCAGCCGTTTCAATAGGATCCAGATCCTGCATATATCATCACCAATAAGTTTCGGCCCATATGGTCGCCTAGCAATAGAATCGCTTAGGTTCCTCCATACGGCCTGGAATTTAGTATAGGATGCTGCTCGCCATAACTGAAAAGGTTATTGGTCGACAGCAAATAGCCCCAATTTGGGCAACGTGATGTAAAATTTTTACATCATTAGCTAATTTAATCAAGTTCCTGCTAAAAAATGCAGTATAACAGAAGCTGCCGATCTATATCCCCATGAAATATCAGGAGAAATTTTAGAAAACCTATACTGTAAAAAAACTACAAGATGCAAAAAAACAGTCAGCCTAGTCGGGATGAATGACGAACCTAACACGGTTATTACTAAGAGCGACAGCATTCCAGTCACCGGTCGTCAAACCACCGATAGAAGCGGGGTAAACAAACTGTGGACTCGATGCACCATAGGGAACAATGCGGAGCCGAATGTCAGGGTCAGACCAAGCCACAATAAAATTACTAAAAGCACTACTGCGTTGCACGGACAGAGTCCTTGCCGCGACCGTAGATTCGCCAATAACATCGCAAGCCGACATTGATAGCTGCGGCTCTGGTAGCATTAATGCTTCACTACCACCCTGTAATACAATACGAGACAAGCAAAAATCCCCAACATGCCCCTCTATACTTAAGCGACCCTTAAATTCAGCTAACTGCAAACGTGCTAACAAACCTTTTAATTGTCGCAAGCGATCTCCCGATAAAGGTAAATCTCCATAATCATAGCTTTGCTGGCGATTTAACGACCACTCCAAAGTATCAATTATCTCGGCCCGCTGATACTTTAATTCAACGATCTGCTGCTGCAGGCCAACATATAAAGCCACCAACCAAATACTGGGCAACAACCAGATAAAGGTAAATATCCACTGTCTAGTGCTGCCATAAAAAGATTTTGAAGATGGGGACCGCTCAACTGCAGCTAGTTCCTGTTGCGAAGGCTGCTCGATCTCAAACTCAGCAAACTGACTAGGCTCTGCGGGTATTTCTTCCACCAGTTGCGGATCGGTAACTGCCTTCACGCGCGCTAACAGCAAACGTAAGTCTTGATGATTGGTGGGCTTGGACAGTATGTCGACCGCACCTAGCGCTTTAGCTTGACCAACGTAGATATCACCCTGCCGAGTCGTGTGCATTACAATAGGAATAGAGGCTTTATCTGGGTCGGCTTTGATCGCTTTAACCGCGTCAAAACCATCCATGCCCGGCATCATATGATCCATAAAAATCACATCGGGGTGCCCGTGTTTCAGGTACTCCAAAGCCTCTTCGCCAGAGTCGACCATTTCCGCATTGATATGGAGCTTGTCCAACATCTTGCGTAACATGACCCTAGCGGTCTTAGAATCATCAACGATTAACGCTAATTGCACTGCCACCTTGCCTGCCCTTAATATTACTATTTCTTTTTAAGACTAATGCTCTTTAACCCTGCAGTTCTGACCCCGCGTTCATTCGTCACCATAGAGAATCTGCGCATATTGGGGCCAATCCCTAAGCACAAGAATAGCTTGATTGAAACAATCCGCTAGTTGAATCGGTCAGTGACAGCTACTGAAAACGATAACGCTGTTGGCTGAGTTTAAAACTCTCAGCATTCTCGATGCGATCATCACCGACCAGCTGCTGATCTTCAAATTGTCCAACCGTGTAAATCATTATCCGACGAGGGTTATTAACCACATCGTTGAGAAAATAGGTCTGCCACTGGGCAAAAGTGAGATTTTCGGCCGCCACAATTAATTGCTGCCTAAGATCAAAATCCTGATAATTTTGGCTGATGTTTTGCCAATAGCGTTCAGACTGCTGCCACAAGTTTTGCGGTGCTTCGCGCAAGCCTGTCAACACCGCCGCTCGCTGCACTTGAAACTGTTGCTCGCTAAAATCTTCAATATTAGCCAGCCGCTTGGCTAAAAACCCATCGATTTCTACCGCCAATTTTTTTGAACCCGCCACTGGTGACTGCACCAAGAAAAACATGCCTGGAACATCTCGTTGCGGGTAAGCACCAGAAGTGACAATGTAACCCAGCTGTTTCTCTGTGCGTAAGCGTGTGTAAAAATCAGCTTTCAGCGCTTGTGCACTGACGCCCATTGCCGCGCGCCGAGATTTTTCTAAACCACCAGCTTGAAGATATAGCATCACTGAGGCATCGTTATAATCGCTGGGCAGCTGCCGTAAAAATTGTTGCTCCGCTAACTGAACGACTTCAACCGGTACTGCAGTCGGCACTAAATTCTCAGCCTCAGTCAGTAACCCGATCGCTAATTGATCGGCAAATCCGCTAGCCTGTTGCCCGCTAAAATTACCATAGACTAAAGCATTGATAGTCACTGATGATAATAGCTGCTGGCGGTATTGTTGCAGGCTCGACAAATCAATATTTTGATAGGCGGCCAATAACGGCTGCTGCCCCCAACTGCGCGGATACAATAATTCAGGTAACTCCGACATCAACTGCCGATAGGGCTGCTGCTTACGATAGTTGCGCAACTGACGCAGGTGCTCACGTTTAATATTCTCAAATCGCTCTGGACTAAAAGCAGGATTTTTAAGAGTCTCAATGAGTTTATCTAACAACACCGCTTGCTTATGATTAAAGCCACTGATCTTAACCGTAATACCTTGGCCTCCTGTACTCATTGAATAATTTAAACCCGCCAAGGTTGCCGCATAAGACATTTCATTGAGCTCATCATTAACCATCGCCACAAACAGCTGCTGCAAGGCTCGATGCTCAGCCGTGTCGCTGGCAATGGGCGAATGTATACTGAAAGACAAACTACCACGAGGTGCTGGAAACGCGGTTGCCTGCTTATACCAGAATTTCAAACCGGCACTGTTGCGAATTAACTGCGGTAACTTGCCAGACTTGTTAGCTGGCAGTACTTTCAGATCAGTCGCAATAAATTGATTAGCCGCTGGCAAAGTAATTTCCGGTTCAATACCTGCCTCTGTCCAGCGGGTCAATTGCTCTGTGCTTGTTGTCACAACTTTATAGTCGGCCTGATAAAAATAACTGACTTTGTCGGTGGCAACATCTGGCGCCGTGAGCGTAACGATACTATTGGCAGGAACCATATCATCAAGAAAACGATCAATTATTTCACTGTCATAATCGGTCATTAAATAACCCGACTGCAATACATCCGCAATCGGGTAGTCATGCATTACTGAAGACAGACTCATCACATAATTCATAGCTGATGTTTTTTGCTGAAAACGAAACTGTTGCGCGGCTAATGCTTTTTGCTCATCAAACAGCCAGCCACGCTGATCATCATTTTTTATCCGATTAATAGCTTGAAATACCGCAATGGTAATATCATCGGCATGAGTAACACCTTGCTCGGTCAACATAATATTGATATTGAAAGTGGCACCGCCTTGATATGCCAAGCCTTGGCCCGCGCTTAAGCCCTCAACCCAGCCCCTTTTTTTGAGGTAAGATAATAGGCTGCCACTGCCCTCATGGCCCAATATATTACCTATAAAGTGCAGCGGTTTTTGTTGATAAAAAGTAATATCATTAGCCGTAGGAAAAACCACCGATAAGCTACGCAGCGTTTTCTCAGGCTTTACACTAACCGAAAGCGGTAATACTCCCGCTTTAAACAAGGGTTCCTGCACCGACTTATTTTGATAATCATTGTTAGTAACGGCGCTGAATTTTAGCCTTACCATTTTTTCCAACTCAGGCAAAGGCTCGCGCCCTAACACCACCAGGTTCATAATGCTGGCTGAATAATATTGTTGATAAAACTGTAATAACTGACCCCGCAGATCGACATTACTACCGGCCTTGCTGGCCAAAGTTTCTAAATTGCCGACACTAAACTTACTAAACGGATGCGCGGGGTTGACCAAAGTTTTGAAAATATCGGCTGATTTTCTATACTCATCCTTAATTTTGGCTTTGTACTCGGAGTGCACCGCATTTTTTTCACGCGCCACATATTCGGTGGTAAATAAAGGCGCGACAAAAAACCGTGAAAAACGATCTAATGCCGCTGCAAAATGATTAGGATCAATATCGAAAAAATAATTGGTATGCTCGAAGGCAGTATAGGCATTGTGACTGCCGCCATGGGAGCTGATAAAGGATTGATACTCGTCCGCTACCGGATATTTATCGGTACCTAAAAACAGCATGTGCTCTAAGAAATGAGCCAAACCCTGATAATCCTGCGGGTCTTGTCGACTGCCTACATTAACATCTAAA
>JBNMPW010000012.1:0-32234 GCA_051277205.1 Oceanicoccus sp.
AGAAGAAATTAAAATATGGACTGGCGACTTCGAATTTGGTTATAACGCTCTTGATGGCAACACCAATGAAACCATTGTGAACGCTAAAGCTAATATCGATCGGGAACAAAACAACTGGCTATACAGAATTATTTTCGACGCTCAGAATTCTGAAACTGATGGTAACAGCTCTGCCGAGCGTTACCTTCTCTCAAATCGCTTAGGCTATGAATTAAAAGAAAATCATTATGTGTTTGGCTATGCGTCCTATGAAGATGATCGCTTTAGTGGCTTTGATTATCAGATGACAGCATCCTTAGGTTATGGTCGCCGCTATCTAGATACCGACACCATGCAGTGGGATGTCGAGGTCGGCCCAGGTTTTCGCCAAAACAAAGTAGCAGACGGAGTTGATGGCGATGATACAGAAGAAGTGATAATTCGTGCTTACACAAAGTACGTATGGGGTTTTTCTGACGATGCTGAGTTTGGCCAAGAGGTCAATGTTGAAGGCGGAGCAGACAACACCATCAGCACGTCAATCACTTCAGTTAAGTTCGAAGTAATCGGTTCAGTATCTGTCAAATTCTCTTATAGAATTAAATATACTGATGTCGTGCCCTCAGGCACTGATCACGCTGATACAGAAACTGCGGTGACCTTAACTTACTCTTTGTAAGCTATTACTGCCGGCTCATTTCTACAGAGTAAGGTTTAAAAAAACCTTACTCTGTAGAAGAGTCGGCTATTTCCCAAGAAGAATTCTTATCTACCCAGCGGACGCAAAGCCAATACCAGAGTGCCATCGGATACATCACCCAACTCCATTCTAGTACTTCCATCCATGTCCAATTATCGCTTAGCAGCGGCAACGGTAAAAACCCCAAGCCAAATATCAAACAACAAAGCGCCAATATGATGGGGCCTTTGCGCGATTCAAAATTTGATAGCCCAAGAAACACCCACATTGGCATATTGTCTTTACGATTCATTACTTACTCCGATATTATTATGTTAATCCTAGCAGCATTTATTAGCAAACTTATGCAATATCAGCATTGGTCATAGCGATGCTCCATTGTAATTCAACGCCGCCGGACAATCATTGCCAAGCTTAACTTCAATGGGCGATATGAACAGTAAAAAATGTCTTTAAAAATACCGTTAATAGTCGGGGCGCCCAGAGTTAAAGTGCCGTTCAGTCGCCAGCAACGCGGTGATAAAGACGATTTCCGCCATATTACCGGATAGAAAGCTCCATTCTTGGCCTGCCGAAGAACCATTGACCACAAAGATGAAAAGACCGCCCAAGAATAACCAGGGCCAGCCGCTAGATCGCCAAATCGCAATCGACATAATGATCACCAAGAAATTGGCTAACAACGTAGGATAAGGGGGGGAGTTTAAGGCGCTGGTATACTTCGCCACACCCAGCTTTTCGACAAGCACTAGTTGCTGATTAATCACATCTTGCCAAACGCCGTAGCAAACCGACACTGCAATCAGCACGAGAATCATCTTCAGCAATACTCGGTTCTCCGCCAGTTTAATACCCGCCAAGCTCATAATAGACCAGCCAAATAAGGTTAAAAACGGCAATACCATCACATGCAGCGCCCAACGCGGATAACTCATCGGTAAATACCAATCAGTGTCAATAGCCCAATTACCAAGGCTTTGCATACAATTGTCATACCACAAACCAAACATCATGAGGCGTAAAAACCATAATCGTGGTGAGGTATTATCACCCCAGCGAAAGCTCCAAATAAACAAGCCCACAACAATACAAGCGTAAAGGGCTAGAATATAATTAGGCATTGAAATTTCCAGTTAATAGTCACTTCACTGTATGCTAAACGAATATTATTTTTCATACCAGCAATCGCGCCAAACTTTTGGAATTTGGGCACTACTATGAGCAATGAAGTACTCACCATCGGCGAATTAGCGAAACGGGGTAATGTCGCCACATCACTACTGCGTTATTACGAAAAAGAAAAACTATTAGTCCCCAGCGGGCGAACGGGTTCTGGTTATCGTTTATATTCAAGTGATGCGGAGCGGACATTGCGTTTTATTCGCAGCGCCCAGCGCTATGGTTTTTCACTCAACGATATCAAGTTGATTGTCGGCGCCAATAAAAATGACCCTGATCACGGCGCTGAAATTATTAATATTGCACAGCAGCGCTTTCTCGAAATTGAACGGCGGGTGACTGAGATGCTGGTACTGCGCCATGAGCTGGAACTGTTTCTTGATGATTTGACGGCGCAAGTCGATAATAGTGTGGGCGAAGAGGCTGGCGAATATTACCGGCAGTTAGTAGAAAACGTCTGCGGCCATGATGGCCATGAAAACAACAAATCATCGCTGAGAAAGTTGGTTGAGCGACTAAATTGCAACCTAGCGTCAGAAGAATGGACTTCGGTATTTTCTCAGCTGCGGGGGCAACACCTTCATATCTGGCGAGATAATGATGTTTATTCTATTCAATTTTCATCAACATCAACCCAAGTAAAAAAAGCATTGGAGCTAATTGCCGCCGGCGAATCTAATTGTGAAGCGCATTGGCAACCCGAAGTCACTGCTAACGAAAACGGCTTCTTGTTTCGTGCCCAAGGCGATAACGCCTTTCTCTATGCACAATTATTTTTGGCGTTAGAAGCCGAACAAGCTTAAGCCTATTCTACCAAGGTAGCATCTACTTCATCTTGCTGCATAACAAACATCTTGGCATACCAACCATCCGTCTCTATCAACTCTTGATGACTGCCGCGCTCGGAAATTTTTCCTTCTATCATCACTAAAATTTCATCACTTTCTACAATGGTCGACAAGCGATGGGCGATTGTTAAGGTAGTACGTCCGGTAGATAATTTACGTAGCGCTTGCATCACACTCAACTCAGTTTCAACATCCAGACTTGAGGTCGCTTCATCCAATAATACGAAGGGAGCATCCTTTAAAATAGCTCTAGCGATTGCAACCCGTTGCCGCTGACCGCCGGAAATCTTAGTGCCGCGCTCACCCGCTTGGGTTTCAATACCGTCTTCAGAAGCCGATAAAAACTCAGCCAAGCCTGCCTGTTCGGCGGCCAATAAAATTTCTTCATCAGAGGCATCGTACTTACCCATGCGGATATTTTCTTTGATCGTCTCATTAAATATAAAACTGCGCTGAGAAACCACGGCAAACAACTCTTGCAAATCATCCAGCGGAAACTCTTTGACATCATGACCTCCAATGAAGATCGCACCTGACTGTGTGTCCCATTGACGCAAGAGCAAATTCACGACTGTTGATTTACCGGTACCACTAGGACCTACCAGGGCAAAATTTTTACCTGCCGGCAGTTCAAAAGAAAAACCATCAAATATTTTTTTACGGCGACTCCACTGGTCATCGGTACGGTCATACTCAAAATCAACATTAACAAAGCGGATAGCCGATTCGATCACACCAGTTACTGGTCCTGTCGAGGTATCGATAACCGCCGGTGTTTCATCCATCATTGAGAATAAACGCCGTGCTGCAATAATCGCCACCCGATAATCAGTAAAATTATTGGCCAGACCAACTGACAGGTAAAAACCAACCACTGACACGGCAACGACTGCAGGCAGTTCTACCAAAGGATCAATAACGCCGGCTAACGACAATTCAATTCCCCACCAAGCTGCCGCTAAAATACCAACAGTAATAAACACTTCTGCTAAACCGCGCTGATTAGCATCGGCGCGGTAGAGTTTGTCCTGCCCCTTTTGCATGGTGGCACCAATGTCATACAACTCTTGGGCACGCTTTTCTTCATAACCAAAGGCAACCGTATCACGCACGCCTTGAATACTGTCGGCAACAAAACCGTTAACCTGACCCAGTTGTTGACGATATTCGATACCGTCTCCGCCTAGCTTTGAAACTACCCATGGCAGCAAAATTGTGTTGGCCAAATAAAACGGCGTCAGCACATAGACAATAGAGGGATCAACACTCCAACACCAAATTAATATAATCGACGGCACAAATACCGCGGCAATGGCGGGCGCTATAGTATGGGCATAAAATGGTTCGATTCTTTCGCAGTCAGTCATCACACGACTAACAGCATCACCAGATTGTAATTTGGCAGTACGAGCAGGTGCTAACGGCAACATTGCGTAATAAAATTTATTTCGAAATTCCCCCAGTATTCTAAATGCTACATAGTGGCCTGTATAATTTTCAATATAAGATGCAAAGCCAACAATGGTGCCAAAAAAAGCGATCCATCTAACCTGCGCCCAAATTACATCCCAATTTACCATCCCAGCTTCGGCAGAGTTCACATACAAACCGACACTCGCAGCAGCGATACCTAACACCGCAGCCTGACTGCAGCATCTAATTATTCTGGCTATTAATGAGCTCAGCATAATATTATTAAAAGGCGTCATATAGGTGAGCAAACGCATAATTATCTTCAAGTTGCTGACATCAGCCAATGGCAGTGACGATTTTTCAGTAATCATAGTTATCCCTCGTATGTCTTCATTACAAGTTTTGATTAGGCAATCGGTGCAGCAGCGGTACGTTCAATTCTTTGCTTTGTTTTCACCATGCTGGCGTAGATACCGTCGTTGGCAAGCAGCTGCTCTTTGTTACCACTCTCAACCAACTTGCCATGATCCATCACCACAATGCGATCGGCCTGTTCGATCGTCGACAAGCGATGAGCAATTAGCAGCACAGTTTTATTTTGCGTTAGGCGTTCTAAGGCACGATTCAACAAGGCTTCGGTTTCTACATCTATTTGCGAAGTAGGCTCATCTAAAATAATAATAGGCGCATCTTTTAGTAATGCTCTAGCAATCGCCAAACGCTGTGCCTGCCCACCACTTAAGGCAGTACCCTGATCACCGACCATAGTATTGATACCAGCTGGACTGTCTTGCACAAATCCCCAAAGCTCGGCCGCTTGCAAGGCCTGTTCAATTTCGTTTTCTGTGGCATCTTGTTTAGCGATACGCAGGTTATCGGCAATAGTGCCGAAGAACAGGAACGGGTCTTGTGGTACCAAGGCGATTTGTTGGCGAATCCACTCTAGCGATAATTCTTCATCTTTATGATCATCATAAAAAATATGACCTTTTGTGGTATCCAAGGTCCGCAAAATTAAATTAGTGACAGTGGTTTTTCCGGAGCCGGATTTACCAATTAAAGCTACCGTTTCATTTGGCTTTAAGCTCAGGTTAAGTCCAATGATGGCAGGCTCAGTAGCGCCGGGGTATGTAAAGTCAACATTTTTGAATTCAATGCAAATAGGCCGGCCATTGGTTGCACCAGGGTCTTGCCCTTGATCGCTTTTAACGGGCGGCTCTTCATCCAAAAACTTCACCACCTCAGAGGCGACTTCTCTACCAAGCGCACCGGCAAAGAAAAACTCGCCTATTAATAACAAAGTACGACTGAATTCAAGGCTCATCAAGATCACCGCTACTGCCTCACCCGCAGACATAAAGCCGCCACTATAACGGTACATAGATACACCCATCGCGAAGGCAGTGGAGAACATAGCAAAACCCAGTTCTAAAAATACAAACTGAAATTGCGCCACCAATAGTAAGCGCATAGTTTGTTTACGCTGCAGCTCATTACCGTCTTCCATTTGCTTACCGCGACGCTTGTCCTGATTGAACATCTTCAGCGTCGCCATCCCCTGAATAGAGTCGAGGTATTGCGCAAAATTTCGGTTTTTCGTTTTTTCGTTGCTGCCGCTGATTCTCCGGAAACCTTGCGCCGCCATACCGACAAATAATGGTGTTAATGGTACTCCGGCTAACATCCACAGGCCCACTACCCAATCGATATAAAAAATGGCTGCACACAGAATGATTGGAATCGCGATAGCAATCCAGATTTGTACAAAATAGACACTGAAATAATAATCGAGGTACTCGACCCCTTCAGTTGCTGTGTTAGCAATTTCACCAGTGCGTCGTTTACCTAAAATTCCAGGCCCTAGTTTTACCACTTGTTTATAAATTTGATCGCGAACAGTGAGCTTGGCTGAACTCGAAGCGCGAAATTGTCCGGTGCGAAATATCCAGGCCAGTACCGCCTTCAACATCACTAAGCCGACAAAAGCCGCAATCCAACTGCGCAGTATATTATTGCCTTCCACTGCCGAATCCACCGCCATCCCGAGCGCATAATAAAGCAGAATTGTAGTGGGGATAGTCGCTAAGCCCGCAATCAAGCCGACTCGCACCCATTTCATTGTTTCTGGCGTTACCAGCCTATCATCAACACCTATCATCATTTATCCCGATGCGTATTATTATTGGTATTTACTACGCGCCGGATCGTGTTGTTGCGCAGAGTTTTTGCTATTGATGTCCAATCTAGACCTTAAAGCATAGTTTAAGGTCAATAGGCTTTTTGTCGTTAACTGGATTATTAACTTTATCTTGCCAAACTCAAATTACCAAATTAACGACCAATTAAGCTGGCTATCCACGATTATATTGGGCACTATAATTAATGCGAAATCCTGCGCAGATGTAATTCAATATACGGATGTATGAAATATTTACTTAGCATACTGCTAATTTTGACCAGTTTTTTTAGCTGGGCAGAGAGTAAACCGGTAACCATCAACATCGGTTTCGACCTATGGCCGGGGTATTACCCTCTGGTTATTGCAAAACAGCAGGGTTTGTTTGCGCAACAGGGTTTGCAGGTCAATTATTTTATTCCCGAAAATACCGACTTTATGCTTAAGAAATTCAGCAATAAAGAGCTGGATGCTATCTGCGTGTCAGTTGGTGACATCTTTAACCTATTGCCCACCATGCCCGACATACGCGTACCGTTAGTGGCCGATATTTCTGCCGGTGGTGACGCACTGTTATCTCTAAAACCCATGCCGCGATTTCTTGATGGCTTAAAGATAGGCACAAATTTGAACGGTTTTGGTGAATTATTTGTACACCAATTTTTGGCTGATCATAATACCGATTTTCAGGCGGTAAGCTTAATCGACATCGATGCCTCTAAGGCCCGCGAGTTGTTAGCCAATAAAACTGTCGATATTGCCCATACTTGGCAACCCTACGTCAGTGAAAACGTCGACGCCGGTGCCCGTATCATCTATACCAGCCGCCAAACTCCTGGATTAATCCCCGATGTCGTTGTATTCAGCGGTGATTTTATTAAACAACACCCCGACGCATTGCGCGGCTTTATTCGCGCATGGCTAGAAGCACTAGATTGGTGGGAGCAAAACCCAGCGGCGGGTAATCAATTGATTCAAACCGAACTAAATCTAAGCCATCCCGTGAGTAGTAAGGGCATTAAACTGATGAATCTTGCTGACAACATCGACGCCTTTAGTAATCAGCGCTCACCTCGCGCCTTGCCAAAAGTGATCAGCCGCTATGTTGACTTTTTTTATCAAAAGGGTATTTTAACGCAACGTTTACAAGCCAATCAGATTATTGACAGCCGCTTTCTAACTGAACCACCCCCCAACTGAAATAAAGCCTGCCGCCCCTATTAGCGGGCTTTCTTCACACACTTCAACACTTACACTATCTGGCACTACCTAGCACTACATGGCACTACCTGGCACTAGCGCCAGAATATATTGCGTCGCACACAAAAGCTTGACCTTAAACCCGACTTTAAGGGTCATTGTCAGTTGCATCATAAAATTTTCTTTGCTGAGGAACCGCCATGAGCGAAGCGAGCAATGTCATCAGTAGTGATCCACTGAAAGTTAAAATTATTGGTATGGACTGCGGTAGCTGTGCCATGACCATCGAAGATAGTATCCGTAAAATAGACGGCGTTAACTGTGTAGAAGTGAGCTTTACCACAGAAAGCATAGAAGTGGACGGCGATACCACACTGGATGTTATCGAAGCGCGGCTGAAAGAACTGGGCTACAAAATAGGCCCTAATGACGCCCCACCCATCGATTTTGCAGATCACCGTGGCGCCATGGGCTTTTTGCATTTCCTATGGGGACAACCCCTGTTACGCAGCGCCATCTTCGTCGCCATTGCGGTCATTGTCGGTCTATTGACCTTAAACGGGGTCGAACCGATGATGGGGGTTGATCCCTTGGATGCCTTATTTATTGCGGCGGTATTATTCGCTGGTGGACCGGTATTTTTAAAAGGCTTTCGCGCGCTGATCTTTGCCCACCGCATTACCATCGATTTACTAATGGCGATCGCCTCAGTCGGCGCATTAGGCATTGACGAATATGGCGAAGCCGTCACTGTGATTTTATTATTTATGCTCGGTGAAGCACTGGAGGCCTATAGTGCCGAACGTGCTAGAGACTCTTTGCGCAGTTTAATGGCATTGCAACCGCAGGAAGCCACAGTACTGCAGGTACATAGCGACAGTAATGACCATAGCCATCAAGAGCATGGCGAACCCTCTAGCGATGATCACGAGAATGACCATAAACACAAAGATATACATGAACATACCCATAATGCCGCCTGTGACAACGTTGATAACCACACTCATCAAACCGAAGCTGCTAATGAGTACTCACACGAGCAAGACCACTCTGACGACAGCCACCAAGCCCACGATCACACGGTAGTGTTACCGGTCGATCAAGTCAGCATTGGCGACCGCGTATTGGTTCGCCCAGGTCAGCGTATCCCTGTTGATGGTGAAGTAATTACAGGTATTTCCACCGTCGACCAGGCACCGGTGACCGGCGAAAGCGTGCCCGTATTAAAACAAGCAGGTGATGAAGTGATGGCCGGCACCGTTAATGGTGAAGCCGCCCTCGAAATTCGTACTACCAAACTGGCCGCCGAAGGCACTATTGCGCGGATCGCCAAATTGGTAGAGCAAGCGCAGGCACAGCGCAGCCCTGCCGAACGTTTTATTGATAAATTCGCTCGCTGGTACACGCCCGCCGTAGTTGCCCTAGCAAGCTTAGTCGTGCTTATTCCAGTCTATGGTTTTGGGCAACCGCTACTAACAGTCGGGGACACCACCGGCTGGCTTTATCGCGGCCTGGCGATGCTAATTATCGCCTGCCCCTGCGCGCTGGTCATCAGCATTCCAGTAACAGTGGTCAGTGGCTTAACCCGTTTAGCCAACCTCGGCGTGCTGGTTAAAGGCGGCGCTCAACTCGACCGCCTGGCAGATATCACAGCCATTGCCTTCGATAAAACCGGCACCCTGACTCACGGTAAACCAAAAGTTGTGGCTATTCGCACCAAGCTTTGCAGCCACCCCGCCGCCAATGATGATAACTGCGGTCACTGCGATAATGTGGTGGCGATTGCCGCCGCTATTGAACGCTCGTCGGAGCATCCGGTTGCACACGCCATTGTCCAAGCCGCCAAACACCGCGCCGGTGTTGGCCATCTCGCTGCAGCCAGCTCTGTACACGCGCACCCCGGTAAAGGCGTGAGCGGTGAGTTAGAAGGCGGGCGCCAAATATTGGTAGGCAGTGGCGATTTATTTAATCCGTCGATGACAGGCTGGAGTGACATCACCGAACAAGCTGAAAGTGCCCGCAACGAAGGCCAAACCATTATGTATATCGGAGAAAACGACAAACTGATTGGTTATATTGGCGTTCACGATGAAGTGCGCGAAGACTCCAGCGCTGCTATTCAACAACTGACAAAAATGAACTTACACAAAGTAATGCTGACCGGCGATCACCAACAAGCCGCGCAGAGAGTCGCGGCAAAAGTGGGGGGTATTGATGATGTACGAGCGCAGTTAATGCCGGATGAAAAATTAAAAGCCATCGAAGATATACAACAGCATTTCGGCTCCGTCGCCATGGTCGGTGACGGCATCAACGATGCACCGGCTTTAGCACGGGCCGATATCGGTATAGCCATGGGTGGTGGTGGTACCGCACAGGCAATGGAAACTGCCGATGTGGTGCTAATGCAAGACGACTTAAACGATGTCGCATTCGCCCTGCGTATGGCAAGAAAATCCCGCGCTATCGTCAAGCAAAATATCATGCTTAGTTTGATTCTAAAGCTGGCATTTTTAGGTTTGGCGATTCCCGGTATTGCCACTATATGGATGGCAGTGCTTGCGGACGTTGGCGCGACACTGCTAGTAACCATGAACGGTATGCGTTTGCTGCGAGAAAATAGCGCTGAGCGAGTAGAGAGTACTGAAATAAAACAGACAACATCCAAAAGTCACTAAAAATAGAAGGACTGTTATGTCCGATAATAAAAAACTTGGTCACATCCAGTTAGCGGATGGGGTGTTACCCCGCCACGCTTTAAGCTACTTGTTCGCAGCCTTCGTCAGCATTGGTTTATTTACCTATCTGGTGCAACTAACACCGTATATATTGCGCAATAATTTAGGTTTCAATGAAGACAACGTAAACTTCGGCCAAATCATCGGTGATGTGCAATTTTGGCAAGAGATCGCCGTGCTTTGTGTGATCGGCTGGTTTGGTGCTTTGTCAGACCGCATAGGACGACGTACGGTTTATATTATTGGCTTCACCCTTATGGGTTTGTCGTACTTACTGTATGCACTGGCAACCTCAATCGAGCAACTGATTGCTTTCCGCTTAATCTTCGCCCTCGCTATCGCCTCAAACAGCGCCATGCTGGCGGCAGTTGTAGCAGACTACCCCGCCGAGAAATCTCGCGGCAAGTTTGCCGGCATGTCGATGCTATTAAATGGTCTTGGTGCCGTTGGCTTTAGTGCCGCCCTCACCCAATTACCTGATCTCTATTCCGCCTATACAGACGACCCTGTATGGGCCGGTCGCTATGCCTGCTTTACTGTCGCCGGTATTGCTTTTTTTGCCGCCTTTGTAATGCTGGGTTTAAAGCCCGGATTACCGGCTTCGGCGAAACCTAAAAGCACAGCTATTTTAGTGTTAATGAAAGAGGGGCTTACTGCCGCCAAAAATACCCGCATCGCGATTTCCTATTTAGGATCATTCGCCGCCCGTGCCGATATGTCCATCATCACCTTATTTTTGATTTTGTGGGTAGAAACAGCCGGTATAGGCGCTGGGCTCAACTCCGCCGAAGCACTGAAAAAAGCCGGTTTAACGATGGCGATAGTAATGATGTGCGCGGTAGTCTGGGCGCCAATCTTTGGCTATTTAGCGGATAAACTTGACCGTTTAACGCTGTTAGCTGCGGGCTTTTTAATCGCCACATTCGGTTATGGCTGGGTAGCTACGCAAGCTGATATCCTTTCCAGTGCTGCCATCCCGGCGTTAATTTTAATGGGGTTAGGACAGTCCAGCACAATCTTATCGGTAACTGTATTACTGGGTCAAGAATCACCAACCGCTATTCGCGGGAGTACCTTTGGCATGCAAAGTTTTTTTGGAGCGATTGGTATTTTATTAATCTCGGTAATCGGCGGGCGCTTGTTCGATAGCTTTGGCGGCTACGCTCCGTTCTATGCCATCGCCTTTGCCAATAGCGTGGTATTTGTCAGCGCTATGTTACTGCGCTTATCAGAAAAAAAGCGGCAGCTAGACTGGCCGCTTAATTAAAAACTGTAGAAGCAGCGTTAGTTTTATCAGCAGCCAAACTAGCAGTGAAATAACAATAATAGCGGGGTATTCAATCATCGCAATCCGTGGTACTTCCGCCATAGCTGCCCAGTTACCCGCATAATAATAACCCATCATGCCAATATAAGCGGCGGCAAAAAACCAACGCCAAGCCTTCGATAAACCTAAACCATGCATTTGGGTAACAATAAACAACAACAAAAAACCAAAGAAAAACTGCGACGGCGGCCCACCTTGAGTCTGACCTTCTAGCATTGAGACATAAGCTACCATGGTACCGTGCACCACCACCATTAACTCCATAAACAGCATCCACCATTTATTGGTATGGGTACGGGTTAAAAACAAACTGCCTTGTAACATCAGCAAAAATGTATAGAAAAGACCTAACAGATGACCATAGGTGACCTCGATTGGGTGGTACCAAAAGGTATAAATAATCGCCCAAGAAAAGTAATAGCCATGGTATTTACGCAACGCACGCCCCACTTCTTTCAACATAGGTGCCTTAGTACCAAATGCGAGGCCACGACGCTGATTTTCCATAATCAACACCATTACGAGTAATATCACCACCGAACCCATTGATGTCAGGATATGTACATCCTGCGCTAAGCCGTCATAAGCCACCTTGGTTTGTAGAATATGCAGACCGATAAAAAACCCATTCGCCGCCAATGCCCAGAGATTGACCGGATGTAGCCCTTTAACGTACTTAAGCTTACTTGATTGGGCATACCAGATTAGCCACCAAATACTAAACTGGTGCAGCGCATAGCCGCCCCAAGCGCTAAGACGAGTCCACATCGTAGGCTCGGACAATTGCCATAAATACCAGAAACCGCCCTCATCTTCAGGAAACACAATGCCATCGCTATAGGGCGCCAATGCAATAATCAACGCCATAAACAGTGCCGCCGCCAATACACCCCACCAAATTTTATAGTGGTAGACGGGGCTGGCTTCGGCTTTTACGAGGTTAGAAGTGTTCATAGTCACCCATATAAACAGCGAAAACTTGATTGCAGATATAGCTAACAATCGCTGTCATTGATGATAGAACATTTAACCCCAATCAAGTGTTGAGAATAGTTAAGATAGACCGGCAATAATCAGTACCAATAAAGTCCAAAGCCATCACATTTAAACTCACCCGTGCTAACTAACAAATAGATAAAATCATCTATACTAAAAGGCAACTGGACTCTTAAATTAACCTTATGTCATTGCTGTTAAAACCCCTGTCACGCCTCATCTTTCCGGTACTTCTATTACTGATAGCAGCCTATTTACTCGACAGTGCTGACCTGATCAGTGAGGATTATCAGCAGTTACTGACCATTCTGCCTTATGGTTTGATGGCGGCTGTACTCGGTTTAGCGCATTTTTATAATCGCGCCCGTTTTTTTTGTAGCGCGCTATTAATGACCTCTGCCTATTGGCTCATTCAAAGCCAGTTGCAAACATCACTCGAAGAAGCCAGCTCCTTTTATATCTATACCAGCCTTAGTGTATTGCTACCGCTGGGTTTACTGATGGTAATGCTCCTACCCGAAAAAGGCCTATGGAACCGTCAGTCGCTTATTCTCTTCAGTGTCACGCCATTATTATGGGGAGCCGCATGGCTGGTGCAACCCAGCCTCACCGCTAGCCAGATAGAGGCTCTGCAGCTGCTACTAGCAATCAAACCCAGCCCTAACTATATGCTGTCAGTCATTGCCAGCTTCTGGTTTGGACTGGCCAGCCTGGCGGGCCTAAGCCTCCTTGCGCAACGTAATAGCGAAGTTGAAGCCAGTCTTACCGGCTGCATGATGTTTAGCTACACCACTTTGGCATTTTTTGATCAGCCAATGATTTCTAGCCTTATGTTTTCCGCTGCGGCTATCAGTCTGGTGATTGGTTTGTTGCGTAGCTCGTTCGAAATGGCTTACCGCGATGATCTAACAGGCTTATTAGGACGACGGGCGTTAAATGAAAAGCTGCGAGGCTTAGGCCGACACTACAGTATTGCCATGTTAGATATAGATCACTTTAAAAAATTCAACGACAGCTACGGCCACGACGTCGGTGATGATGTGCTTAAAATTGTCGCTAACCATATCGCCCAAGTTAGCGGTAGCGGCATCCCCTACCGCTACGGTGGCGAAGAGTTTTGTATAATTTTCCCTGGCAAAAAATTAAAGTCCTGCACACCGCATTTAGAAGCAGTGCGGGAAGAAATTGCCGATTATAAAATTGCCCTACGGGATAAAAAAACGCGGCCTAAAATATCGAAAGAAGGCGCCAACAACAGAAGTAGAAAAGCTAAACCAAAGACGGTGTCTGTCACCATCAGTATTGGTATCGCGCAAAAGAGCGAACAGCTCAATCAAGTAGAGCTAGTGCTAAAAGCCGCAGACAAAGCACTTTATCAAGCGAAACAGAAAGGCCGTAACTGCCTCGCGTTTTAAGCCCAGAAAAAAGCGATTCCCGACACTCTAAGCATAAAAAAATCCAAGTGTAAGATTTAGTTACCACTCTCATTTTTCTGTTCGACCGATATTTTTTCCATTGGTTTACGCATACTGATTGGGATAGCCACAGGCTTATTAGACTTTCGGTCGACAAACACATGAATAAAATGACCGAAGGCACAGGCCTGTGGTTCACCTTGTTTAAAAATAGCGATGCCATATTGCACCGAACTCTTTCCGAGTCGATCTATACGCAAGCCGACTTCGATTTTTTCAGGAAAGGCTATCGGCGCCATATATTCACAGCCGGAGCTCACCACCAAGCCGACGATATCGCCATTGCGTATATCCAAACCACAATGATTAATTAAATAGCTGTTAGCCGCGGTATCAAAGTAAGAATAGTAGGTCACATTATTAACGTGACCATAAACATCATTATCCATCCAGCGCGTGGTAATCGGATAAAAAACTTTATAGTCATCGCGAGTTATATTGATTTTAGACGCCATGGATAATCCTTTTGGCTATTAAAATAGTAGGCGCTGTCAAAACGCTGCTCAATAAAGCGAGCCAAGTTAACACATCCTATATTTTTTGCTGGTCACCTTTTCCCTGTTGACTCCATAGGCTTGGCTTATATGAACGACTCTATGCCAAATACGTCACCTAATGACGTTGAGTCTAATGTGACAATTTAAGTTCAAGGTCACCGAGGTGGCCCGGCAGCGAGTTCATTTCCTTTTTACGCCCAAAGAAAAGGCGCCAAACTACGTCGACCCTGCGGGTGTGCGACCAGAGCTGGAAGGTGAATCTAATGAGATACCGGACTTGAATTTGCGCGAACCTGAGTAGTTTTCTTGTTACTAACCTAGTTCAATATGGCCGTACTACACAGGCAATATTGAAGTCGAACCACTACAAAAATCATCCAGTTTCAATTAATATAGCAACGTAAAAATCAGAGTCCTTACCCATGTATACAGATGAAGACCTAAATCTAGCGGTTGAAAAAAAGATATTCAGTAATTCATCTGCCACTGAGTTCCGACAACTCATCAGCACCCTCCGCGACTCTCCGGCCGTCGATGAAGAGAACTTCCGCCTCATTGGAGGCTTCAACGACATCTTTATCGTCATCGCCAGCTTGCTACTACTGTTCTCTTCTTCCTGGGTACTAAACTCCTTCCATGAAAGCCTAGGCTATTTAGTTTTCACCGTTTTGTCTTGGGGGCTAGCCGAGTTTTTCGTACTGAAAAGAAAAATGGCTCTACCCGCTATCATATTGCTACTGGCATTTATCGGCGGCGTATTCATATTTACCGCCTCATTGTTTTCAGAACCATCGGAAACATCCATCATCTTAACTACGGTCGTATCTACCGCCGCCGCCTATGCTCATTGGAAACGTTTTAACGTACCGATCACCATGGCTGTTGGTACCGCTGCGGCTATTGGCGCCTTCATAAGTGTGTTATTGGCGGTATTCCCTTCAGTAAAAGACTGGTTTTTAACCATTATATTTATTTCAGGTTTGATCGCATTTTCCTTCGCCATGTACTGGGATGCCTCCGACACGAACCGCACCACCCGCCGAGCAGATGTCGCCTTTTGGCTACACCTGCTATCTGCCCCGTTAATTATTCACCCGGTGTTCTCAAGACTGGGGATCCTCAACGGCGATGAAAGCCTAAGCAGTATGGCAATCGTTATCCTGCTGTATTTACTCATGACCACCATATCCATCGCCGTCGATCGCCGCGCCTTTATGGTGTCGTCACTGATCTACGTGCTCTACGCGCTCTCCAGTTTGATCAAAACCTACGGCGGCGTTGGCTACAGCTTTGCGCTGACCGGCGTTATTATGGGAGCTGCCTTGTTACTGCTATCAGCTTACTGGCATAGAGTTAGAATCATGCTCATAGCACAGCTGCCTGAATCAGTAACGCAACGTTTACCTAGAATTAAAACTGTTTAACCTTAGATATTCGTAGTAAAAAATTTATCGACACTGAATAAGTACCACCCCCATATGCCGTTAACGAGCAACGGAGTAACTCGCCTGCCGAGCGAAACCGGCGACTCTGGCCGTAAAAAACTAAAAAAATCCCACAAAAAAGCCAGCTGCAAAACAGCTGGCTTTTTTACTATCACTCTGCGTCACCGCAGGCACAAAACTATCTAAAAACAGGCGATACCGGTGGTTCAAAACCAGTCTCTTCCTTACAACGGGCCTTAATCTCTTCAATAGTACCGCCGTAATTAAACAACGGAATATCATCACCGCGCTCAGCAACCAACTTAGCACGCAAGGCAGTAGTGGCGGCATCATCAACTGCACCACCGGCAACCACAACACCATAACGGGCGGCACCAGAAGCCGTAACCAAACCACGATTAACATCATCCATTACCAGTTGTGGATCGCGAGCATATCGATCACCCCAACCACCACCACCCCAAGTATTAAAGTACAGAATGTCGCCTACTTTAACTTGGATACCTTCGCACTTGGCCGGCACGAACTCTTCGCTGCCATCAGCGCGAACTAATTTCTTAGTCGAACGCATTCCTGTCTCGCCGCCTAACACACCCCAAGGATAAGTTAACCAACGCTCATCGTGAATACCGATTTCGCCATCACACAAAAAGCAATAAGCAACACTTAGACCGTTTCCGCCTCGGTGCAAACCGGCACCACCGGAATCCGGAATGGCTTCATAGCTTTCAATACGCAATGGAAAGTACGACTCGATGAACTCGTTAGGCACATTAGTAAAGCCTGGCCATAATGAGTGACCATCTGGGCCATCACCAATCGGACGACCGGGAATTCCGCCAAAGCCGATTTGAAACAACTGGAACCACTCGCCACCTTTACCAGGACGGTTGTCATAGCCGGAGTAGAACAAGTGTGGCGAATCAGAGAAGCCAGCAGCGTTGAGCATAGCTTCTGGAGCACCCATACCAAGTAGTGCACCGAGCACATCAAAGATACGACCCAAAGCATGAGTACGACCCGACAAAGCTGCTGGGAACTTAGGTTTCAGCAAAGTGCCTTCCGGTATACGCACATCTACCAAGTCATAGAAACCATCGTTAAACGCGATATGGGGATCGACCACGTTGATAGTAAATGAGCCGAAGAACATTTTGAACATGTCTTCATTCAGATAAAAATTAACCGAGGTTTGTGCCTGCGGGTCGGTGCCATCAAAATCAAAGATGGCGACTTCACCTTCACGCCACATCGTACATTTTATTTTGTAAGGACCCATACCTTTACCGTCATCACAAATATAATCTTCAAAAACGCGAGGCTCTTCTGGAATAAAGTTTTGGATGATATGACCCATCGCCGCTTTGTTACGATCAAGCATAACGCCCATAGCGGTGTGCAGGATGTCGTCACTGAAACGCTCGGCTAACTCTTGTACCCGCTTAGCGGCTGTATTACAGGCGGCTACTAAAGCGTTTAAATCAAAACGGTTCCATTGAGGAGTCCGTACGTTGTGCAGAATGAGCTCTAAAATATCTGATTGCAGCACACCTTTTTTGTAAAGTTTGGTGGGCGGAATACGAATACCTTCTTGGAAGATATTAGTGGCTTCTATGGGGATTGAACCCGGTACCATACCGCCGTTGTCCGACATATGACCGAACATCGCCGACCAGGCTATATGGCGCCCTTCTTTAAATACCGGCACTAATACCAACCAGTCAGGTAAATGCGACACAGCCGCATTACACATATAAGGATCGTTAGTCAGCAGCACATCGCCTTCTTCTAACTCACCGTCATAGACTTCCATAAAGGGGCCAATGAATGAGCCAAACTGACCCACTACCATTTTTCCTTCTCTGTTAGCGATCATTGGAAAGCAGTCACCCTGCTCACGAATACCCGGTGACATTGCGGTTCTAAACAGTACCGCATCCATTTCTTCACGGGCATTTTTTAATGCGTTCTCGATAATATCGATGTTAACGCCATCAACT
The DNA here is from genome assembly GCA_051277205.1 of Oceanicoccus sp. Lineage (GTDB taxonomy): Bacteria > Pseudomonadota > Gammaproteobacteria > Pseudomonadales > Dasaniaceae > Oceanicoccus. The sequence goes on from JBNMPW010000012.1 coordinate 17,974, forward strand.
TCAACCATTTGAAGAGGGGCGTGGTTTGTTTCAATAATTGTTGCAGACATAATTATTCTCCTCTTCTTAAAATGTTGGGTTAATTAACAGGTTACCGATACTATCTACCTTAGCAGCGTAGCCGGGTAACACCACAGTGGTAGAATCCATTTCGGTAATGATGGCCGGACCGGACACCACCAAACCTTCATGCAACTTGCCGCGATCGTACAAAGCGCCTGCATGATCTTGACCTTCGTAGTAGAAGCTGGTGTCTTGAATTTTACACTCCTCCAAACTGGCAGAAGCATCACCCAATTGGCGCTCGGCAATAGCCTTAGATTCGGCTTTTACCACCGCTCGAATCATCAGAATCTCATGACCGTTATCGAGCTTAAAGGTGAATAGCTGCTCATGCTCAGCATCAAAGCCTGATTTGATTAGCTCAATACCCTTGGCACGAATTTCTGCCTCCGTAAACTCGATGGTAATTTGAAAAGCTTGACCAACATAGCGCAAGTCAGCTTGGTAAGTCACTTCGTGCTCGGACGTTGGGATACCATCGGCAACCAAAGACTCGCCAGCGCGTACTTGCAGCTCTAACAAATCTGTAATCAGCGTGTCAGCGTCAACAGCTTCGGCCATCCGGATATAAGTACGAGTGGCTTCATCTTGCACCTGTGTGGTCGCGTCACCATAAGCACACAACACACCAGGGCCAGGCGGTATAATGACTGGCCAGGCCTGTGCCAACACACCCATAGCGTTAGCATGCAAAGGACCTGCACCACCAAAGCCGACTAGGGCGAAATCACGAGGATCGTAGCCCTGCTCAACAGATACCAGACGCAAAGCACCAAACATTGCCTCGTTAGCCACTTTGATAATACCTTCGGCGGCGGCCATCAAACCAATGCCGGCGGCATCGGCGATCAGTTGGACAGCTTTGATTGATGCATCGCGATTAATTTCCATCGCACCACCGAGCTGGGCATCAGAGGGCAAATAGCCCAATACCACGTTGGCATCACAAACGGTCGCTTGTTCGCCACCCTTCATATAACAGGCCGGCCCCGGTACTGCACCGGCAGACTCCGGGCCTACCCGTAACGCTTTGGTTAATTCAGGCACGAAAGCCAGTGAACCACCACCAGCACCTACGGTACGCACATCAACAGACGGCGCACGTACCCGGACATCACCAACGATAGTTTCACGACGGACACGGGCTTTGGCATTTTGAATCAGCGCCACATCGGTAGAGGTACCCCCCATATCGAAGGTAAGAATATTATCGTAACCAGCGCGGCTACAGAAATAGATAGCACCAGTAACACCGCCAGCAGGACCCGACATTAGCAGATTAACCGGTGACTCAGCTGAGGCGCGACCAGAGGCCAAACCGCCATCGGAGCGAAGAATCGACAACAAGATGTCTTCGCTCATTTTTTCTTTTAAGGCGTTTTGTAAGTTTGCAACATACTTGGCCACTTCAGGACGCACATAGGAGTTAACCACGGTGGTTTCGGTGCGCTCGTATTCCTGCATTTCTGGAACAACATCGCTAGAAATCGAAATGTGGATATCAGTGAAAACTTGTTCAGCAATGGCTTTAGCCTTTTTCTCATTATCACCATTAATATGGGAGTTAATAAAACAGATGGTCAGTGCTTCAATACCACCTTTGGCTTTTAGCACAATTAAGTCTTCGCGCAATTTAGCCTCATCTAAGGGACGGACTAGATTGCCATCGGCATCCATTCGCTCAGAGGCACCAATGGTTAACTCTAATGGCGCCAGCAAAGGCTTCTTGTTGAAGGTTACCCAGCCACCTAAACCACCGGGGCAAAAAGAGCGCGCCACTTGTAGCGTGTGCTCATAACCGGCGGTTGTCACCAAGCCAACGACTGAGCCTTTGCCCTGTAATACGGCATTAGTAGCAACAGTAGTACCATGCATAACCCGGCTTACCTGTTTCGGGTCAACGCCGGACTCTTCACAGATACGGGCAACACCGTTCAAGACGCCGATCGATGAGTCTTCCGGGGTTGAAGGGACTTTGGCGGTATGGGTTTCGCCCGTTTCTTCATTGATTAAGAGTAGGTCGGTAAAGGTTCCGCCGACGTCTACACCGAGACGATAACTCATAGCTTGTTCCTATTGATTTATAGTGGTTATTTTATGTGATTCTTACGTCACAAAGTTGACATCAGATGTTGAAAATTTCTTCAGGATATTTAGTCCTGTTAAAGCAGGCCTTTTTCTTGCTGACGTTTTAGCCATTTCAAAGAATGACCACCGGCACAATTACCGGTCAACTCGGTGGCTAAATCAGATGCAGCAATCAGTTTATTCAGATCGATACCAGTATCAAAACCCATATTCTCGAACAACACCACGATGTCTTCAGTCGCTACATTACCGGTTGCACCAGGTGCAAATGGACAGCCACCTAAGCCACCAATGGAGGCGTCAAACATGCGAATACCGGTTTCCAGTGCCGCATAAGCATCAGCAACACCGAAACCTCGGGTATCGTGAAAGTGCGCGCCTAAATTGTTAGCACCAAATTCTGTTATTAATTTTTCGAACAACGATTTCACTTGCGCGGGATTGGCGGCACCAATAGTATCGGCCATAATCACGGTTTTAGCGCCGGCAGCAAAAAACTGACCGGTTATATCAATAACTACCTGCTCGTCAACGACACCTTCAAAAGGACATTCCCAGGCGGTGGCAATATAGGGCACTGAATCAATACCGTCAGCTTTGCCGGCGGCGATGATGTCTATGGTCATCGCAATCGCTTCATCGTTACGCTTGCGAATATTTTTTTCGTTCATGGTGTTACTGGCAGCAATCGGCAGATTCACCGCTTTAACACCGGCAGCTTTAGCCAGTTCATAACCTCTGTGATTGGCCACCAAGGCCGAAAAATAGGTGTTTGATTGTGGCAAAGCGGCGGCGATATCATCAGTGCCGGCCATAGCTGGCACGGCTTTGGGATTAACAAAGCTGCCGATCTCTACCGCCGGTAAGTTTGCATCGACCAGCGCATTAATTAGCTGCAAGCGCTGACTAGATGTTAATACTTTCGCTTGATTTTGCAAGCCATCGCGTGGACCAACATCGTTAATGAAAATCTTTTCTGCCATTATTTTTTCTCTATTGTGGGTGGCTTATTGGCCGTCCCATGATTATGGCTATGGTTACATCTATACTGTTAGCCGTTAAATCATTACTTGATAACACCGCAGGCTTTTAGTTCAGCGATCTGCTCTGCCGACTTACCCATCACTTCACTAAGGATTTCATCGGTATCCTGCGCTAATAGCGGCGCTGGCGAGAAACTCTCTTCATTTGTCCGAGAGAACTTAATCGGGTTGCCAGGACCTTTGGTGCTCTTACCACTTGGGTGACCTAACTCTACCACCATGTTGCGGTGAAGTACTTGTTCATCACTCAAAGCCTGAGAAAATTTATTCACAGGCGCACAAGGAATACGTTTCTCATTCAACAGCTGCAACCAATACTCGGTGGTATTGGTTGAAAAGATACCGTTCAGTTTGCCGTCAATAAAGTCTTTTGCGGCCAAACGACCGGGCTGAAGGTCAAACTCATCGCTATCAAAACCTTCAAAATTAACCACTTGCTTGAGATTTTGCCAAAAGTTATCGGTGATCACTGCAATCACCAAATGACCATCTTTGGTTGGGTACGTATTATAAGGCACATGGACAAAATGACTATTGCCTATGGGATATGGGTCTTCGCCTGAAATGAAATGCATCGTCGCCATATAGCTGAGCAACGAGATTTGCACATCAACCATTGATATATCGACATGTTGACCTTTACCGGAACGGGCACGCTCCAACAATGCAGATTGAATACCCATTACCGCAAACATGCCGCCACCCAAATCACCGATTGGAATACCGGCCCGCATCGGGTTATTGGCATCGCCACCGGTGATAGACATTCCACCACCAAAAGCTTGCGCCACCTGGTCAAAGGCAGGCCGCTTAGCACCCGGACCATCGGAGCCAAAGCCCGAAATAGCACAAGTAATAATTTGGGGGTTCACTTTCGACAAATGATCATAATCAATCTTCAACTTGGCCGGCACACCGGCACCAAAGTTACTTATTACCACATCGGCCTCTTTCACTAAATCATAAAACAACTGTAAACCTTGCTCCGATTTTAGATCCATACAGGTTGTACGTTTGTTACGGTTTAAGGTAATAAAATATGCGCCCATACCATCAACCGAATTATTCGGATCAGTGGCCAACAGCTTTCGAGTACCCTCGCCCTGCAACGGCTCTACCTTAATGGTGTCAGCTCCCATATCGGAGAGAATCATTGCGCCGTAGGGTCCTGACAACATATGGGTCAGATCGAGAATACGGATACCTTCAAGTGGTTTATTCATACTTTTTCATTTTAAGTTTTAAATTTTCAGGAGGCTGAGCGAATGGTTGCACTAGCGCGCGGATATTATTGATCAAAATTCAAGCACTAAAAAACTGCCATTGAGACCTATTCTAGGGCCTCAATGGTTACCTACACTGAGTGATCGTGAGGCTCGCCTTCCGGATGTGAATGCTCATGATCATGCGCGTGTTCATGCTCATGATAATGTCCGTGATGGCTGTGTCCTTGCTGTGCTGCCAGATCCAAATCAGCCATGCCGCCACGACGAATCATTGAGTCTTCAAAGTCATTAATGCTGTGTGGGTGATTGTGGTTGCGGCTATAACCCCAGCGATACAACATAGGGTCACGTTTTTCTAAGCGCGCCAATGCACGATCGGCATTTTCTACCGGCGTTGACCATGGGTTGTAGTGGAAGTGATTAAACAGTTTAGAGTCGGTACGACCCAATGCAATACAACCGTGAGCAGAAGAAAAGGAGCCGTGGTTGATATAAGCAGGACGCCAGAAGTAACCACCTGTTGGAACTTCGCCAAACTGCATCATCCAACTGGTTCCCCAAATGTGGTACGACTCTTCGGCGCAATCGTGGTAAGAAATATTGTCCTGACTGAAGTTTGGTGTCATGCAATATAAAAACGTTAGCGCGTGGCTGTTAGGGTTAAAGTTCAGAACTTTAACCAAGCAACCGGTGGCAACCGTTGGAATGGTAACACCGCCGCTGGACCAAGGGATGTCATCATAAGAACTGACATCATGATACAAAGCCGTATTCGCCAACTGGTGATGCTCGGCACTTTCAACATGGCTAGGCTCGCCAGTATTGTACATCATTAGTACTTTAGCGCCCTGCTCGGTGGCTAATTCGCCCAGAGAGTATCCGGCGGGTACATAAAAGTAGTGACCTTTAGCGAAGCGTTTACCGTCAATGGTAATGCTACCTTCAACAATCATCATTTCATATTCTGACCAGCTAAAACCTGGGGCGCGTTTATAACCGCCCTCCAGTTGCGCTGTCATTGAGCATGCGCCGGTTTCATTATCAAAACTGAGCATTTTGTAACTGAAGCCTCTACCTAAACCCGGTAAGGCCATATTTTTCCAATGAACATCTCGATCGCAAAATGGTTCGATATGGGGACGTGCCATGATACTTCTCCTAAATTATTTCTCACTCTCGGTGAGTTTCAATAGTGTTTACCGTTCGCTAAATGTTGGCGGCAAAATTTATTTACCTTCCACCTCTTCAATCGACTGCTCACCGTATTTCCAAACTACTATATCTTCGCGGCCCTCTGGCTTCACTGGGATATCGGCTTCAGGAATAGGCATTTTTTGATCGGCATCCATATTAAAACCGCGCGTTTTGATGCGATGAAAAAATTCCGCATACCACTGTTCACGACTGGGCTTTAAGGCCGACATCGCATCATATATTTTTTGGTACCGCGTTTCTTGTTCAACAATTTCTTCCTTGATCCACTCCTCAGCTTCAGGGGTTCGATCATGGTCGATTTTGGTATTCATAAATGTCATAGGAATCTCCCAATGTGTAATTATTTTATCAACGTGTTACTTTTTATAGCCAGCACTTTTCTAGGTGATGGGTTTAAAAACTTAATCAGCCGTCTTTAGTGTCCCAGCAGCTAACATGCCATCAATAGTGGCCTGCGCAATGCCGGCCTCCTGTAATACTTCGATACTGTCTTGACCTAACAACGGCGGTAATATTCGAATTTCAGCCGGTGTTTTCGAAAAATTCATGGGGGGCTTACTCATCCGCACGCGACCTTCAGAAGGATGATCGAACTCCTGCCAGAAACCGGTAGCCACCAAGTGTGGATCGTCTATCAACCCATTTAAGGTATTCACCACCATCATTGGCACTTTGGTATCACCCAATAACTCCAACCACTCTTGCCGCGTTCTGGATTTAATGATTTCGCCGGTAGCTTTATAAGACTCATTGATATTTTTTAGCCGCAAACTCATATTTAAAAAACGCGGATCTTCTGCCAGTTGCGGGTTGCCGGATAATTCACAGAAGGTATTCCAGTGGTTATCCCAGTACGGCAAGATAGCCAGATATAAATCATCTTTGGTTTTATATGGACGGCGATGTTTGGCCATCAAACGCACATAACCGGCATCGCCAAGTGGCGGTTCAAAGCTCAAGCCCCACAGATGTTCGGTCATGATATAAGAGGCCATTGTTTCAAACATCGGCACCTCAATCGCCTGACCTTCACCGCTACGTTCGCGATGAAACAAGGCCGCCAACACCGATTGCACCACCATCATGGCAGTGGTTTTATCCGCGACGATAGTCGGCATGTAACGGGGTTCGCCCTCAACCATTGATTGCAACATGGCAATACCGGAGGCCGCTTGAATAGAATCATCTAACGCGCCTTTGCCACCGTAGGGTCCATCATTAGCAAAACCATAGGCGCCGCAATAAACAATAGTGGGGTTTAATACCTGCACGTTGTCATAAGAAAAACCCAAACGATCAATCGCCTGCGGGCGAAAGTTATGCACTAATACATCGGCATCTTTTAATAATTCGCGCAATGCCGCTTTGCCATCTTCAGATTTCAAATCTAAGGCGATGCTGCGTTTGTTGCGGTTACAGCCCAAATACATAGAACCCATTTTGGGATTATTTTTGTGCGGACCGAGATTACGATTGGTGTCGCCTTCTAAGGGTTCGACTTTAATCACGTCGGCACCTAAGTCACCCAACATTTGGCAGGCATAGGGGCCCAATACCACACTGGTCATTTCTATTACTTTGATACCGTCTAAGGGCGATGCCATTTTTGTCTCACTCTCTGAGGAGCTATTTATCTAACTGCCTATCGTTTTTTTATTGCAGGCGCCAGACCTCCAGAAAAATTAAAGCTTATACAGCTTTCTCACATTTTCATTTAAATATTTTTTTCTCACATGCGGTTTTAAACCAAACTGTTCAATTTCGTCGAGAGTGCGTTTGAATTGCAGAATAGGAAAATCAGTACCAAAAATCACTTTATCTTGACCGTAGGAATTAATGTATTTAACCAACGATTCCGGCCAATATTTGGGACTGTGAGCATCGGTGCAGAGATACACATTTTTATGCTTCCAAGCCATGGCGATCATTTCGTCAGCCCAAGGAATACCAACATGAGTGCCAATCAGTTTCAGCTCTGGCAAGTCACAGGCAATATCATCGAGATAAATAGGACGGCCAACACTGCGCAAGGGCTGCTCAGGGGCATACACCATCGATTGACCCACTTGCATCTGGATTGGAATATCTAATTCAATACACTTGGCATAAAAAGGGTAGTACTTGGCGTTATTGGCTGGCAAGTCAAACCAGTGCGGATATAAGTGCGCACCGATAAAGCCCATATTTTTAACCGCATCTTCCATTGCGCGTACGCCATTCATCCCCTGAAAGGGATCAATGCCAATCAAGCCACGAAAGCGCTCGGGATATTTTTGTACTGCATCAGCCACTACTTCCGGTGGCATATGGTAAGAGCCCGGCAAACCGAGGCGACCACTTTTGGCGGAGACTAAAAAGGCGATATCAATACCCGCCTGATCCATATTCTCTAGCATCACTTCCAACGAAATACCGCCGCTGCCACTTTTACCATTCATCTTGTCGACAAAAAAACCATCCGTCCAGCCGGGCCGATGTGACAATGCTTCAGTAGTCCAAATATTGACGATCGCATCAATTGCTTTGTAATCTTCGCTCATTAAATAATGATCCTTTATCGCGTGGCCAGAGGTTTACACTCAACCGGCGGCGCTAAACATTTAAAGCCCAAGAAAGGCGATGGATGACCCGCAGCCAAAAATTGTGGCGCCAGCCATAGCATGACCATAGCGCTCCAAACTCGGAATTCGAATACTCTTTAATCCAACAGCACTTACAAACACTGCCAGCATCATAGTCAGCATGGTCACCACACCGAATACGACGGTTACCGCCACCAAGCCAACAGTGCTTTCTTTCGCCGCTGGGTACATTAACAAGGGGATAAGCGGCTCACAGGGGCCCAATACAAAAATCACAAAAATAGCCCAAGGGCCTATAGACGGCATCGACGCACTAGATGCACCTTTACTAGTCTCTTTTTGATCATGCACATGACTGTGATCATGCTGGTGATTATGTTCATGACTGTGCTGATTGGCGCCGTGACTATGATTATGAGTATGAGGTTTTTTGCGATAGGCATTACGCATCCCCCAAGCAAAATACACCAAACCAAACGCTATCAAGCACCAAGCGGCAACATCACCACGCACGGATTCAAACCACTCCAACGAACCCAATTGCCACTGCAGGGCTACGCCAATAAAACCTAAACCTATAGAGCCGAGAATATGACCAAAGCCGCAAAAGGCGGTGACCGCCAGCATTTTTTTTATCGACCATTTGCGCGCCACCCCCATAGAAACAAAGGGTAAATAGTGATCCGGGCCCATCAAGGTATGCACGAATGCAATAGTCGCGGCACTAATAACTAATAGGGTGATTTCGGGGCTAAACATACAAATCTCTGGGCCAAGTCAAGTTCACAGCATAACTGGCAATTATTATTCGAGTCAGTGACGACAACTGAGTACTGCAGCTTACAGGAGCGATTACACTCGTTGCTTTGATAATCGTCAATTTTAGCCATCAAGTTCCTAAGAAAGATGACCAAATACCATAAAGATATAATGTTAATGCATTTACTAGAAATTATGCTAGCATATTAGCAACTATGCAAGGATTTATCGCCCCAGCAACTCAGCTTGGCTAACCCCATAACGCGGATATAACGCTTACAATTATGGCCAAAACGCTATTTGAAAAATTGTGGCAACAGCATGTCGTCGCCGACCTCGGGGACGATAACTATCTTATCTATATCGATCGCATCTTTCTGCATGAACGCACCGGATCTATTGCACTCAAGAGCCTAGAGGCCGACCAACGCAGCATTCGCGACCGAGCCCGCGTATTTTGCACCATGGACCATATTGTCGACACGTTTCCTGGTCGCAGCGACAATACCTTAATGCCCTCTGGCCACCTATTTATCAAAGCCACGCGCGAGTCAGCAAATGCTGCCGGTATAACACTCTACGATATCGACGACCAAGATCAAGGCATTGCCCATGTCATTTCAGCGGAGCAGGCCATCGCCTTACCCGGCACTACCCTAGTTTGCCCTGACAGCCATACGTGTACCCTCGGCGGCATTGGCGCATTGGCCTGGGGCATCGGCTCATCGGAAGCTGAGCATGCCCTGGCCACCAACACGCTGCGGGTACAAAAACCCAAAACCATGCGGGTACTTTTTGAGGGTGAGCTGAGTTTTGGAGTCACCGCTAAAGATATGATCCTCCACCTGATTGCCGCCTATGACGCCGCTGGCGGTTCTGGTTACGCGATTGAATTCGCCGGTTCAGCAATCCGCGCGTTAGCGGTTGAAGCACGCCTGACACTGTGCAATATGGCCGTTGAATTCTCAGCATTTAGCGGCATAATCGCTCCAGACCAAACCGTCATCGATTATATCGAAGGCAAGCCCTATGCCCCAAAAGGCGTCCTGTGGCAGCAAGCCCTCAGTGATTGGCAGCAACTCAATAGCGACCAAGACGCCCATTTCGACCACGAGATTATCATCGATGCTACCACTATAGAACCAACGGTAACTTGGGGCACCAGTCCGCAGCATGCCAGCGCAATCAGCGCACTAATTCCTGACCCCGCTAAAATAGACGACACCAACAGTCGCGAGTCAGTCAAAAAAGCACTTAACTATCAAGGGCTTGAGGCTGGGCAACAGTTAAACAAATTAGCCATTGATGCAGCCTTTATCGGCTCATGTACCAATAGCCGGATCAGTGATTTACGCGCTGTAGCAAATCTAGTAGAAGGTCAGCATGTAGCCAGCCATGTGAGCGCCGTAATCGTGCCAGGGTCACGCCGAGTTAAACGACAGGCCGAGGCCGAAGGCTTAGATAAAATATTTACCGCCGCGGGTTTTGAATGGCGCGACTCGGGTTGCTCAATGTGCTTTTATGCCGGCGGTGAAACCTTCGGCCCCGGCAAGCGGGTCATCTCTAGCACCAACCGTAATTTTGAAGGCCGCCAAGGTCCCGGCACCCGAACCCATTTAGCAAGCCCGGTCACCGTAGCAGCCTCGGCGCTGAGTGGCCGCATCACCGACCCTCGCGAGCTCATGCAAAACTACAAAGCAGCAAGCACCGCGGAGAACGTTGCCTGATGGAGAAATTCACCCAACACCGCGGTGTTGCCTGCCCAATTTTACGCATCAATATTGATACCGACGCGATCATCCCCTCGCGAGAAATGAAGCTAGTATCAAAGCAAGGCTTGGGCGAAGGCTTATTTGCAGGCTGGCGCTATACCCTGCCAGGAGGCCGCGAAGCAAATACCGACTTTGTGCTAAACAAAGACGAATACCGCAATAGCAGTATTATTCTCACCGGCAGTAACTTTGGCTGCGGCTCTTCTCGCGAACACGCGGTTTGGGCGCTAAAAGAATACGGTATTCGCGCCATTATCGCCCCCAGCTTTGGCGCCATCTTTCATCAGAACTGTATTCGCAATGGCATCTTGCCAGTAACACTCAGCGAAGCAAGCATTCAACAACTGGCAAGCGATGTCAGCAACGACCCGCAGCAGCAACAAATCACTATCGACTTGAGAGCACTGCAACTTTACAGTGTTAATGGCCAAGTCTATACTTTTGAACTGGAAGATTCGCATCGCGATATGTTACTGCAGGGGCTCGATGCCATTGCTCTAACGCTGGCAATGGAGCTACAAATACAGCAGTTTGAAAATAACGATAAAGCCGCCCGCCCATGGGCATATTTACGCTAAGAACTTAATTCCTAAGCCTCATAAAAAATAAAAATAATTCGTAAAATTTTCCGAAAAAATTTAAAACCCTCAAAAAACTTAACAATTATTTACTGTGAACTGGTTAAAAAACCCACTCATATAATTCGACGAGTTTCACCTTTTTGCCTATGCTTATATTGAAACGATTTTTTAATATCGTTATAAAAAAATAACTAAATCTTGGGAGATTTAATTCAATGACTATACGCAAAGCACCGATAGGTCGCTCTAAACTAGCACTTGCTGTCGCTATAACAACCTTAACAACAGGTAGCCAAAGCTATGCGCAAGAAGGCCTATTTGTAGAAGAAATTTTGGTTACCGCTCGGAAACAAACTGAGAGCTTACAAGATGTGCCATTAGCACTGACTGCTTTCAGCGCCAAAGAAATTGAAACACAAGCTATCGAAAGCACCGAAGATGTTGTTAAATTTACACCCGGGCTAACATTCACACGCGGCATTGGTGGTCAAGATTTGCGTCCGGATATCCGTGGTCTCACGCCACTTTCTGGTCGCGCTAATGTTGCTATTTTGGTAGACGGCGTCGACATGACCTCCGATGCATTAACAGGTACAGGTGCTGGACAATTAGTCTCCATGGGTTTGTATGACCTAGAGCGAGTCGAGATTGTTCGCGGCCCTCAAAGCGCGCTATTTGGTCGCAATGCATTTGGCGGCGCAATCAACTACATCACCAAAAAGCCCTCTGCAGAATTTGAAGGTACTATCAATGTCGAAGTAGCGGAGTGGGATACCACAAAAGTTAAACTGGGGTTAAGCGGCCCCATTACCGACAATGTTTTATACCGGTTAAATATCGCCTCGTCTGATGAAGGAGGTCAATATGACAACCCTGAAAATGGTAAGGAACTTGGCGATAAGAAAAACCAATCAGTCTCGTTAGCATTGCAATTCTTGCCAACAGATTCTTTAGAAATACTGACACGATTAGATTATTCAGACAGCAAAGCAGGACATAGGCCGGTGGGAACACTGAAAGCTAATGCCTGTGTTACGGAAGACTATAACGCTGTCACAAGAGCTATTACTGGCTCTAGCGTTGATGTTCGTGACTGCGACACCAGTGCCGGCGAAGATGCCGGGGCACAATATATTGGCACCGTCCCTGATTTCGACGAAGATCAAATCGCCCTGTCATCAGCTGACTGGCGTACTGATACCGAACTCTTACAATTTACTACCTTAGTAAATTATGAATTCGCAGATAACTATACCTTCACTTCGAATACCGCCTTTACTGATATGGAAGGGACCGATACGTTTGACTTGGACCACACAGCCACCACCACATCAGTTGGTGATTGCTCCAATGCACCAGCCTTCCCGGGTGGCCCTCCAGGTTGTATTCTCGCCGGTCTTTCACCCTTTCAGCTAAGCCAAGTTGTTTTCCCTTGGGTAAGCGATACAACACCTTTGAGCTATGTAGCTGATCGTGACTATGACCGCGAAGTTATATTCCAAGATTTTCGTTTAAGTTTTGATGCGGGCGATGATGTTCGCTGGCTAATAGGTGCTGAGTATTATGATGAAAAAATAGATGTCGAAAACTACTCGCGCGCCAATGCCAACCTTGGTCGCGAAGGCGGTAATACCGGCCCTATAGTTATTGGTACACAAGTTACCGGCTTTGGTCCTGGCGGCCCGACTTTCGCACCGGTGTTTGCAGCCAACTTAAGCTGGGATGGCACGCCAACTGCTCGATCTCGTGAAATCGAATCTTGGGGTATTTACGGTAGTGTTGACTGGGGCTTTGTTGAAGACTGGGAACTGTCGGTCTCCTTCCGCTATCAAGAAGAAGAGTTTGATATATCGTACGGTAACGAATTGGCCTCTGGCGCAATTCCTGGCTTACCGCTAGATGTGGGCGCTTGTTACTCTGAAGGCGCCGCACCCATCTTCCCAGGAGGCCCTCTGGGCGCTGGCAATGGCGCCTCGCCTCCAGGCTGTTTTGCAGCTATAACCGATGAAGACTACCTTCCCACAACTGAAACGTCTGGAGATTTTGACTCCTTCAACCCTCGAGTGGTGTTAACGCACTACTACAGTGATAATGTGATGCTGTACGCCTCTGTCGCCAAAGGTACTAAACCTGGCGGCCATACTATCGAACCTGATATTTCTGGTGCCATAGGTTCAGATCCCAGCTCATTAAATTACGACCAAGAAAAGCTAATCTCTTATGAGCTTGGTTGGAAAACCAGCTGGTTAAATGATCGCATGGTAGTTAACGGTGCCGCTTTCTTTATGAATAACACCGACAAACAAGCCAACACCCGTCAATACGTTACTTACTCAGGCACACCTCGCAGCTTTGTAGACAACATCGGTGAAGCAGAAATCACCGGTATTGAATTACAAGTGGCAGGCGTGGTCACCGAGTATTGGACGGCATCATTGAACTATGCCTACATCGACACCGAAGTGACTTCATACCTTAACCAAAGCGCAGCCGGTATCCCAAGCCCAGCCAGAGGCACAACTCAAGAAGATGCGACCGCAGCGGCCAAAGCAGATCCTGATGCCGATCAATCAGGTAACCAACTGCCTTTTACTCCTGAACACAATCTGCAAATCAGCAGCACCTTTGATTTCACTCTAGGTGACAACATCGACGCTTTCTTCCGCATAGATGGACGCTATTTGTCAGAGCGCTATGCCAGTACCAACAATATTGTTGAGCTAGATGGCTACACCGTTTGGGATCTGAAACTGGGTATGACTTACGACAACCTGCAGGTTACCGCCTTTATTAATAACATTGAGAATGAATCGGCACCTGCCAGTGCTGTGACCTTCCCTGACTTTGCACAAAATCTACGTCAACAGGTCGTCAGTCACCCACAAGACAAACGCACCGCGGGTGTTCGCTTGAAATACAGTTTCTAGTATTA